>CAZRVL010000053.1:0-15079 GCA_964603455.1 uncultured Lachnospiraceae bacterium | reverse complement strand
GCAGCCCTTGCAAAGGTCTTCGCTGAATGTTACCTTGTTCATTTTATACCTCCGTATTAAAAATAGTTTACTCAAATAATAATGTCAATACATATGCTTGGTCGCGTCTTTTATTGGGAAAATATCCGCCATGTCGAGATCCTTTGCGACCTCGCTGAGCACAGCCGTGCAGATAACGGGGATATTTGTCAGCTCGGAGAAGCGTTTTAGATCGTCTGCCGAAGAGATTATGTCATCTGCAGAGGTCTCCGCGCCGAGGTTCGTGGTGTTTATTATGCCCGTAGCCTTCATCCTCGAACAGCTCTCGACCTCATAAAGCGAATCGAGTGCGTCATTTGGATCTTCGGTCAGCGGACGGTTGAAATTCACGCAGTAGAGCATATCGTAGCCGTATTTGTCGAAGAAGTTCTTATACATTCCGAGAGCGACTGCGCCGTTATCTCCGCCGACATCGATTATGGTCAGGCGGTCGGTTTCCTGCTCGTATACTTCGAGCGCACCGTATATTTCGGGCGGAAGTGTCGGAATGTCAACATTCGTGTTGGCAAATTCGGGGAGTATGCACTTTATGCCCATAGCCTCAAGCTCGGGACGGTTGTCCGCCGAACGGAAGTACGGGTTCACTATGTCGAGGTCGATAAGCGTTACCTCACGACCGTTCTTTTTAGCTTCAATTGCGAGATTCACCGCAAAATTTGTTTTGCCTGCACCGAAATGTCCTGTGACGATAACGATGCGCTGCAAGTTTTTCAGTTTATCGATCATGAAGTTCCTCCTGCACATATACTGCTTCACTATATTATAACACATTAGCAGAGGAATGTCAAGAGGTAAAATTGTACGACTTCAATCGGGTAAAACGGTACAGAAACTCAGCACCTTTTATAATTCGAAAAAATCTTCGTCATACTGCACAAAAGCTGTTCGGGAGAGACAGGGGATTTTTTCAGAAAATTTTCAAAAAGTATTTGAAATCTTACGGCTTATGTGGTACAATATATATGTGTTGATTTTTTATCGGCATTTTTACCACAGATGAAAGGATACCGCCTGTATGGAAAATATGAAAAACCTTGCCGTATATATCTGGGATGTTATAAGAGACATCGGTGTCACGGATATTATCGACATCGCCATAGTCGCTATAGTATTTTATTACATCTATAAATTTATCCGTGAGCGCAGAGCCGGAAAGCTCGCCGCCGGAATACTTATACTTTTGGCGATACTTTTGATCTCGAACCTTTTGAATATGCACGCGATGCAGTTCATACTCCAGAACGTCTTCCAGGTCGGTATTATAGCGATAATCATAGTCTTTCAGCCGGAGCTTCGAAGCGCACTCGAAAAGATGGGCTCTGAGCCGCTTAAGAGCCTTCGCTCGATCGGCGAATCAAAATCGGGTGAGCATACGCAGACCGTTCTTATGATAAACGAGCTGACCGAAGCTGTGTGCGATATGTCGCTCGACAAGACCGGCGCACTGATAGTCATAGAACGCACGACAAAGCTCGGCGACATAATAAAGTCTGGAACTGTCATAAATGCAAATCCGACCACCTTTTTGATACGCAACATATTTTTCAACAAAGCTCCGCTCCATGACGGCGCGATGATCATACGCGATGACAGACTTTATGCCGCAGGCTGCTTTTTGCCGCTCTCGACCAATCCCGATATAATAAAGGATCTCGGAACGCGCCACAGAGCCGCTATAGGCATGAGCGAGAACAGCGACGCAGTTGTTATCGTTGTCAGCGAGGAGACGGGAACTATCTCGATAGCCGTCGGTGGACAGCTCAAGCGCAATTTCTCGTATAATTCGCTGAAATCCGAGCTTACCGGGCTGTTGCTCACCGAGACCGAGCCTCAAAAGAAGTCGGGCGCAAAGAATCCGCTGCACAGAAAAAAGTGAGCACGGGTATATAATTTTCTTTAAGCAAAACTGTACAGAAGGGACGGTAAGACAATGCCGAACGATAAGAACAGCGAATACGAAAAGCATATAGCCGAGCAGGGCGGCGAATATATCATAAAAGAGAGCAAATGCGAGAATGTCACTGCGAAGATACTCTGCATACTCGCAGCCGTTGTATTGTGGTTTTATGTAGTAATAAGCGACACCTCGGTCGATGAACGGATATTCAACGGCATTTCCATAGACCTCCGCAATCTCGATGCGATAGAGGATACTCTCGGACTCTCGGTGATCTCAGGCTACGACAATACGATAGACCTCACGGTCAGCGGCACAAAGGGCGAGATAGGTCGAATAACCGCCGATGACATAAGCGTGTATGTCGATCTTAAGGATATAACCGCTCCGGGCGAATATTCGCTCGAAGTAAAAACAAAGCTGCCTGCCGGAGTTTCGACTTCCTCTATGTCGGTGAATTATGTCAGCATATATGTTGACAAGCGGACGACTCTGAGCGTTCCGGTAAAGGTCACGCCGATATTTTCGATAGATTCGAATTACACTCTCGGAACTCCTCAGCTGAGCGTTGAGAGCGTGAATGTATCCGGACCCTCGGATGAGCTTTCTCAGATCGAATGCGCAAGGGTCACTATAGACCTCGGAAAGGTCACGAAATCGGTCTCATCGACCGGAAAGCTCGAACTCATTGACAAGTCGGGCGCAGTGATCACAAATCCCTATGTAAAGCTCCAGACTACCGATGTCAGCGTGTACTATCCGGTCTACACCTACAAGGATGTTCCGCTCTCGGTGAGCTACAAATACAATTATTACAACGCTTCGAATGTGAATGTAAGCATAAATCCGTCTGCGATAACCGTGAAGGGCGAACCGGATATGCTCGATAAGCTGACTTCCGTGAGCGTCACTCAGCTCGATGAAAAAAAGATAACCGGTGACACCTCGCAGAATGTCACGATAACTCTTCCGGACGGACTTGAAAACCTTTCGGGAACGAATACCGCGACCGTCACGGTGACTCACAGGGGCACCGAAACACGCGATATAGTCGTGTCGAACATATTGGTCAGCAATCCGAACGGTCTCGATTATAAGCTCGATACCGCCTCGATGACAGTCAAGTTCAGAGGCTCGCCGTCCAAACTGCAAATGCTCAGCCAGAGCAATATCACGGCGAATGTTGATCTCGGATACCTTCCGAATACTGCCGGAACTGTCGAAGTTCCCGTGACCTTCACGATAGCAGAAGCGTTGTCAGCAAGCGTCTATGAGATCGGCGACTACAAGCTTAACGTAATTATTTCAAATTCAAATTAAAGGGCAAATATGCAGATAATCGTAAAAAATCTCCGCGTTCCGGTAAGCGAAAGCGTTGAAACGGTCATAGAAGCGGCTAAGAAAAAGCTTAAACTTTCAAAAAATGAATTTATCTCGGCATCGCTGCACAAGCGTTCGGTCGATGCGAGACGCAGAGCCGGACATGATATTGAATTAGTGTGTTCGGTAACTGTAGAATGTGATATTAGCGAGAGTCGGCTTCAAAGGCTCGACAAGACCGATTTTGAGGTCGTAAAGCGAGAGCCGCTGATATTCCCGAAGCGGAAAAATGACAGTTCAATGCGTCCGGTGGTCATCGGCTTCGGACCTTGCGGAATGTTTGCGGCACTCATGCTGGCTGAGAACGGATATGAGCCGATAGTCATTGAGCGCGGTGGAGATATTGAAAAAAGGCGCAGCGCGGTCGAAATATTCAACAAAACCGGAAAGCTCGACCTTTCATCGAACATACAGTTCGGAGCGGGCGGCGCAGGAACATTTTCGGACGGTAAGCTCGTCACACGGATAAACGATCCGCGCTGTCAATATGTGCTTGAACGGCTCAGGGAGTTCGGTGCGCCGGATGAGATACTGACTCTTGCAAAGCCACACATCGGCACGGATAAGCTCGTCAAGGTCGTTGAGGCTCTCAGAGCGCGGATAGTCTCGCTCGGCGGCGAAGTCCGCTTTATGTCAAAGCTTGTCGATATGAAGCTGTCGAACGGAAAAGTTGTATCGGTCGCTGTTGAAACAGAAGGCTCGGCGTATGAGCTTGAGACCGACGGAGTGATATTCGCGGTCGGGCATTCGGCGCGTGATACATATGATATGCTCGACAGGCTCGGCGTACAGCTGATCTCAAAGCCGTTTTCGGTAGGAGTTCGAGTCGAGCATCTTCAAAGCGACATAGACCGTATGCTCTACGGCGAAAATTCCGAAAAATATCGCGCCGACAGGCTGCTTCCGCCGGGTGAATATGCGCTGTCCTACCGTGAGAAGCAGTCGGGACTTATAAGCGACAGCGCACGCGGAGTCTACAGCTTCTGTATGTGTCCGGGCGGCGAGGTCGTGGCTGCGGCGAGCGAGGAATGCGGTGTCGTTACCAACGGAATGAGCAGATATGCGCGTGACGGCAGAAATGCAAATTCGGCGATAGCGGTATCTGTATTCCCCGAGGACATTGGAAAAAGTTGGCGCGATGGGATAAACTTCCAGCGTCAGCTCGAAACGGCGGCATACAAGGCGGCAGGTGAGAATTTCAATGCGCCGATAGAGCTGCTTGGGGATTTCCTCGAAGGCAGGACATCGAAGCTCAGCCGACCGAGCCGAGTCATGCCGACCTACCGTGGCGGAGATTTTACACAGACCTGTGATATTTCCGCACTGTTTCCGTCATTTGTGAGTGAGCTTTTGAAGACCGGCTTCAGGCAGTTCGGCAGGAAAATGAAGGGCTTCGATTCGAATGATGCTCTGCTCACCGGAGTCGAAACGAGAACCTCCGCACCGGTCAGAATACCGCGCACAGATGAGCTTTCGGCATACGGTATCGAAAATCTTTACCCTTGCGGAGAGGGCGCAGGCTATGCCGGCGGTATAACGAGCGCGGCGGTCGATGGCATAAGAGCGGCATTCGCATATGCGGACAAGTCGTGTTGAATAAAGAAACAAAGCTTCGCTTTTACTGTTTCACAATGAAAAATATTTTCAAAAGCTATTGACATTTTCGATGATGTAGTGTATAATATATAAAAATATACTTCAATAAATTGAAGGAGAATCATATCATGAGCGAAATTATGAGAGAAAAGATCAGCTTCAACGGCGGCTGGAGATTTAAGCTCGGTGACGAGCATCTGACACCGCCTCCGCTTAAGGATGTCATTTATCTCGGTGCGAAGACCGAGCGCGAGCTTCGCGGCTACGCTTCTCAGAATTACGGCAAAAATCGTGAGATGGAGTTTGAAAACTGGGAATATGTAACTCTTCCGCATGATTTTATCATTACTCAGGAGCCGAAAAAGGAATTTAACAACTGTCTCGGATATTTTGACTATCAAAACGGTTGGTACAGAAAGAATTTCCGTGTTGAGGATGCGGATAAGGATAAGCGTCTGGTTATATATTTCGAGGGCGTTGCGACACATGCCACGGTGTATCTGAACGGATGCCTTATGGCACACAATTTCTGCGGCTACACCGGCTTTGAGGTCGATATAACCGATTATGTAAAGTTCGGCGAGAACAACGTCATCGCGGTCTATGTCAACACCACCGACAAGCATGAGGGCTGGTGGTATTCGGGCGGCGGAATATTCAGAAATGTCTGGTTCATAAAGACTCCGCTCGTCTCGGTCGATATGTTCGGCGCGTATGTACATCCGTATCACACTCCCTTCGGCTGGAAGATACCGATAGATGTGACTCTCAGAAACGATGACGGCAGCGCACATCGCCCGACAGTCTATGCAGAGATATTCCGCGACGGTGAGTCCGAGCCTGTGCTCGTGACCGAGCAGAAGGGTATGATCGTTGCTCCGAAGTCCACTGCTGAGATAAGCTTTGAGGCATTCATCGAGAAGCCCGAGCTTTGGAGCTGTGACCATCCGAACCTCTACAATGCGGTCATCCATGTCCTCGGAAGCAAGAAGGATCATGATATATACAAGACTATGTTCGGCTTCAGAGAGGTCGTCTTTGACCCGGACAAGGGAGTCTTCTTGAACGGTGAGCCGATAAAGATGAAGGGTGTGTGCTGCCATGAGGATTACGGTCTTCAGGGCAAGGCTATCTCTGATCAGGTAAAGCTGCTCCGTCTTGAAAGACTCCGTGAGATGGGCGCGAACGCATACAGAACTTCGCACTATCCTCAGAGCGAGTACACCTTTGAATGCCTTGCAAGACTCGGCTATATGATAATGGCTGAGACGAGATGGTTCGAATCGACCAAGGAAGGTCTTGAACAGATGGACTTCCTCATCAAGTCTCAGAGAAATAATCCCGCAGTCATAATGTGGTCGCTCGGAAACGAAGAGCCTTACCACAAGACTCCGATGGGCAGACGTATATTCGTCACGATGAAGGAGCACGCAAAGAAGCTCGATGCCACACGTGCATTCACCACGGCGGTCTCGAACGAGCCGGCAAAGGCAGAGGTAATGGATGATGTCGATATTATCGGTGTAAATTATAACCTCAGAGACTATGACGAGCTTCACAAGAAGTTCCCGAACAAGATGATATTCGCGTCCGAATGCTGTGCGGTCGGTTCTACGAGGGGCTGGACATATGATGACTGTCCTTCGAGAGGCTACCTGCATTGCTACGACAACCGCACGGGCTGGTTCATGGCACGCGAGGTCACATGGAAGTACATAATGGAGCGCGAATGGCTCGGCGGCGGCTTCCAGTGGGCAGGAATCGAACATCGCGGCGAGACCGAATGGCCGAGACTCTGTTCACAGTCGGGCGCGCTCGACCTCTTCCTCCAGAAG
Organism: uncultured Lachnospiraceae bacterium; assembly: GCA_964603455.1. Classification (GTDB taxonomy): domain Bacteria; phylum Bacillota; class Clostridia; order Oscillospirales; family CAG-272; genus Flemingiibacterium. The sequence continues at coordinate 8,332 of CAZRVL010000053.1, read as the reverse complement.
AAGGACGCATTCTACGAGAATCAGGCGCATTGGACTGACGAGCCAATGGCACACATACTTCCGCATTGGAATCTTTTCGACCGTGTAGGCGAGAAGATATGGGTATGGGTGTACACGAACTGCGACAGGATAGAGCTTTATCGTGACGGTGAGCTTGTCGGAGAAGCTGAACTCGGAAAATTCGATCATGCGGAGTTTTGGGTGGAATATCATCCCGGAAAGCTCGAAGCAAAGGGCTACAGAAACGGCGAATATGTGACTTCCGACATCGTTGAGACCACAGGAAAGCCGGTAAAGCTCGAACTTGAGCTTCAGAACAAGCATCCGCTCAAGAAGTGGGATGCAGCGGTCTTCAACTGCTATGCGCTCGACAGCGAGGGAAGAAGAGTTCCGGACGCTTCGCCTTTCATCTCGTTCAACACGAATGCGAATACCGTTATAGTCGGCACAGGCTCGGATATAAGCGATCACACGCCTGTTCCATGCCACGACCGCAAAATGCGTGCAGGTATAGCATCGGTATGTGTAAAGCTTCGTGACGGCGAGGATATTAAGCTCTATGCAAATGCCGAGGGACTTGAACCTGCTGCGTTCGTTCAGAAGCTTAACTAAAAAATCAAGGAGCTGAAATTTCAGCTCCTTTTGTTGTTCAAATTTTCAGACTCTGACTGCTACAGCCGAATTGTTCGTTCAATCTTCGCGCAGAACAGCCGTTCGCTGCATTCGGTGAAGTCAGGCTCGTTATTCAAGCCATTCAAGCTTCAATAGGGTGTATGCGAGTATCGAGGCGGAATCGAGTATGCCGTCTATCGAAACGACTTCATCCGGCTGATGCGCTCCTCCGTGTCCTGCCGGCAGCTCGAATGGCGGACGGCGTTTCACGCTGTCTCCAACGCTTATTCCGTTCTTCAAATATCGAGCATATGTTCCGCCGCCGTTTAGGACAGGCTCCGCCGATGTGTCAAGGCTGCATTCGCGATAGGCATCGACAACTGCATTGAGCCATTTGTCATCGCGGTCGATAACGAAGCCTGGACGGTCGTTTACGAGTTCGAGATAGAATCCAAGCTTGTCGAGATTCTTTGCGATATTTTCTTCGAGCTTGTCATGATCGACAGATGCGCCGTATCTTACGTCAAAGGAAACTATCGGATGACCGTTTCTAAGCCCAACGATCCCGTTCGCGCAGGTGAGATTCCCGAAATCGGGATCTATATGCTGTATTTCAAAGGGTTCGCCGTAGTAGCTGCTGAGCATATAGGCGATACATTTCATTATCTTTCTGTCATCTTCGCATACCGATTGGCATTTCGATATTGCAAGTGCCAGATCTTCAGCGGCATTTTTCGAACCTTCGGGACTTGCCGCGTGCTTTGATACGCCCTCGGATATGATAGTGAGCGTTTTTCCGTCAGATTCTGTTGACATACCTACATAGTCGGGAAATTCGAGCTTTTCGGGAATATTGAGCTTTGCGACAGCCTTTCCAAGGATTATGTTGAAGGCTTCGCCGCCCGAAAATTCCTTTACATCGGTCAGAGCCTTGCGCCCAACGGCGTAGAAGCGCATTATGCCCTTTTCACCGCGTCCTGCCGGATAGCCGCAGTCGGGGATTATGTTCACGGTGGGGGCTTCGTTCTGCTTGACGTATGCGTCAATATCCTCCATTCCGCTCTCCTCGTTAGTACCGACAAAAAGTGTTATGCCGCATTCGGGGGCGTGACCCAGCTCGCGAAGGGTCTTAAGCGCGAAAAGTGCATTGACTATTCCGGCTTTGTTGTCTCCCGAACCGCGTCCGACCATGAAGCCGTCTATAATTCTCGGCTCGAACGGCTTTGTCAAAGTCCAGCCCTCTCCGACCGGAACGACATCGCCGTGTGCGAATATTCCTATCTTTTTGCCGTCTCCAAGCTTTGCCAGAAGATAGCCGTCGGCTTCGTTCAGCACGGTCGAAAAGCCTTCGTCACGGCATATGCCCTCGACCTTCTTTAAAAGCGCAGCGCATTCTTCACCGAACGGTGCATTCGGACGAGCCTCTGACTGCACCGATGGGATCTTTACGAGTTCTGCGAGCATTTCACAGAGCTCATCTCGGTGAGTCTCCATTTTTTCACGTATGAGCTTATAATCGAGCATAGTGTTCTCCCCAAAGATCAAAGTCTTTTTAAGAAGTCCTCGATGAAGTAGGACTGAAATTCGTGCCATTCGGGGCAGGGATGACCGTTAGACTCTCCCTCAACACATTTTACCTTGAAACGTTCATACCAAAGTGCCTTGGCTTCATCACAAAGCCCCATGCCGTCCTCGCGACCGCCGGTTGACGGAGGTATCTGAATGTCGCCCATCATGTCAAGGAAGGGAATACCCCACTTTATGCAGCATTCGCGTGTTGCCTTGCGGTATTCGGGCATTCCGCTGTTCGTGACGATGACACCGATCTTAGCCTTCGGGAAATTCTTTATGAGATACGGAAGGATGAAGTTCCAACCGCCGTAGAAGGTCGTGTTCTCTGTGTCATCTATAGTTCCCAATGCGGAATGCCAGGAATCGTTTATTCCGAACCAAAGAGTTATGTAATCGACATCCTCGGGTATGCGCTTGTAACGCTCGAAGGTGAACGGACGGCGGAGATTCTTGTCCTCGCTTTCGCCCGAAGCATATTCCTTGTCGAACGGCAGTATGCTTCCGCAAAGTCCGTCATTTATGACCTCCATGTTGTTGCGCGCTCCGATGAAGAAGGGGTATACCTTTTTCTTTCCGGCATATTTGCCGTCCTCGAATATATAATCTTCCTTTGCGGAATGCGAGAAGTCGCCCTCGGTGAAGCTGTCGCCGGTCGCGAACCATTTCTTTCCCCAAAGCGGATTTGAACGTTTCAGAGCCTCAAGCTCAGATCTGAGTTGTTCGATCTCGTTGTTCATGATGTTTGCCTTTCTGTTTATATAGTTAATTGAATTTTTTGCCGCCCAGAAGCCACAGGAACAGTATCGTTGCTGCCGCGTGTACGCAGTCCATCGGAAGTCCTGTGACAAGATAGGACAGTATTATCTGAATATTTATGTCGCTCTGCCATATGACTGCCGAGGAGAGATTCATTATGACTCCGTATACCGCGACTGCGGATATTCCGCCGAATGCACAGAGCGCATACCTGTTCGGACGTTTTCTGAATATGATCCCCGCGAGCATTCCGCAGAGTCCCATCGCGAACATCTGCCAAGGTGTCCACGGTCCCTGCGAGAACAATATATTCGACACGAGCATGGTCATCGCACCGACCAAAAATCCGCTCTCCGCCCCATAGTTTACTCCGGAAAGTATAGTTATCGCGAGTACCGGCTTGAACTGCGGAAGCATGAAAAATGCAGCGCGTCCGGCAACTCCCAGGGCACACAGCGCGGCGGTTCGTGACAGCTCACGTGCGGAAGGTCTGCGCTTTTCGAAGCTTATTAAAAATGGCAGGATACATTCAAGCAGCACGAGCAGTGCGGTGATATAATATGAGCGTCCGGGGAGCTTCAAGCCGAGGATTATCGTCGGCGGTATCAGTATGAATGAGCAGAGCAGAGCAAAAAGTGTCGCTTTTGAGGTCTTCTGCCTTTTTAAAGGCTCGTCAGAGGCACTGCCGGGGCTTCCGAGCGAAAATGCAAGCAGTGCCAGCGCGCCTATGAATATGATACTGAATTTGAGATCTCCGAATTCAAGCTGTTCGGGTCTTGACAGGTCGGTATATTTTATCGCCATTATGAAGCTGAAGAGCGCGGCGGCTGACGATATGCCTGCTATTATCTTTCGCCAAAGAGGAAGATGTTTCTTCTGCTCCGGAAGCTTTTGAGTGATTTTTGAACGCTTCTCGGCAATCTCTGTGAGAGGCTTTCCCCCGCAGGCGAGTATGAGTCCGTTCGGAGTGACGGCATCCGAAAATGAATGTGCTATTCGACAGGTCGGTGTCGTGAAATAGTTCATCCGTCCGAAAAATTCACGCGGTACACCCTCCGAAACGATCATACCGTCAAACAAAAGTCCGCAGCGGTCGGCATATGCCGCGCAGAATTCGGTGTCGTGACTGACGATCAGTACGGCAGATACCTTTTTTATCTCATTTAAGATCTCTGAGAGAGTGATGCGGAAGGACGCATCGAGTCCTTTGGTAGGCTCATCGAGCAGCAGAATATCCGGGCGAGACGAAAGCACCTTTGCAAGTGCCACACGCTGCTGTTCACCGCCGGACAGAGTATATGGATGTCGGTCTAACAGTCCTTCGAGACGGCAGAGCGATATGAGCCTGTCAGATACATTTATCTCATCGCGGACTCTTTCGTGTGTCAGCAAGAGCTTCGGGTCTTGCGGGAGCATAGCAATGTGCCCTTTGTGCGTGATTTCACCTTGAAGCGGCTTCAAAAGTCCGGCAAGCACTTTTAATGCAGTAGTTTTTCCAGAACCGTTCGAGCCGAGTAGAGCATATATCTCGCCGCGTATCAGCTCGATGTCGAAGCCTTTGAGTGTGTGCGGCAGAGCATTTGAATATTTGAAGCTCAGCTCCTTTGCAAAGAGCAGTATATCATCGCCGTGTGACGGTTCGCGTTCGGGAGCATGAGCTTCGATGCTGTGTGCAGATGAGTAACCATCAAGCCATTTTTGTCCATCGCGTATCGTCAGCGGACAATCTCCGACACCTACTCCCGAATATATCCTCATCGCGGCAGGCATAGCCATGAAGGATGGGCTTTTAAGCTCGTACAGCTCTTTTCCGACCGTTTTCGGGTCTCCGAAGGCGATGAGCCTGCCGTCCTCCATCACCGCAAGCTTGTTTGCGAATGCGAAGGAATCTTCGGGGCGATGCTCCGAGAGTATGACCGTAATGCCAAGCTCACGGTTGATACGTCCGAGAGTTGAGATAAATTCAGAGGCGGCTATCGGGTCGAGTCTTGACGTAGGCTCATCGAGGACTATCAGCTCCGGTTCGAGCGTCATTGCCGAGGCAAGGCACAGAAGCTGCTTTTGTCCGCCCGAAAGCTCCGAAACGTCCTTGTGATACCAGTCTTTCATTCCGAAGAACGAAGCGGTTTCGGCGACTTTTCTGCGTATGATACTGTTTTCATATCCGAGACTTTCTAGACCGAATGCCAGCTCATGCCATACCTTGTCCGAGACGATCTGATCGTCCGGGTCTTGCAGGACGAATGCGATATTTGATGCCTGAGAATATTGGTCGAGTGAAAATATCGACTGTCCGTCTAAAAGAACATCTCCGCTACGCTCTCCGACAGGTGACAAGGACGGCTTCAAATGCTTTAGTAAAGTGGTCTTGCCGCAGCCTGAGCGTCCGCAGAGCAGTACGAAATCGCCCCGATTCAGCGTCATCGAAATATTCTCAAGCACATGATTTTGACCATAGCCGAAGGAAAGCTCCTTTATTTCGAGTTTTTCCATATTTTAAAGCTCCGATCTCGGATATTTCTCCGAAATGCCGGTAAGTGTCGGCGTTAAAGCCAAAAGCGCGAACACGAGCATGAATGCCGCCGTGAAGCTGCCGAATTCTGAGAACTTCACGGTAGGATAGGATCTCCAGTATATACCGCCGCAGAAATATCCCGACAAAACGAACATCCCCGAAAGTCCGAGCCATATGAGCAGTATTTTGTCTCGCCTATCGAGACGGTAATTTGTATATGAGGTTCGACCGGGAAGTCCGAAGCCGCGGCTCTTCATGCTTTCGGCTGTTGACATAGAGGAATCGAGCGCACGGTTTATGCAGCCCGAGAAAACATTCACCGCCGATCTGAGCTTTCCGAGCCTTGAATCGTCTTTATTTTTCAATAGGCTGTCGGCTTCGGAGGCCGCCTTGATGTCCGCTATGAAGCGTGGAACGAATCTCAGTGTCATCGACAAAAGAAGTCCGAGCATCGGCAATATCCGTCCGAACAGCCACACGAACTTGTCCGAGGTCATGACTCTGCTGAATGCCGAGAACCAGCATACCACCGCCGAAAGGGTCAGAGCCGATGAGAGTCCGCAGATGATCGATTCGAGCGTTAGCGGATTTCCGCTTGGAAAATATGCAAGTATAGTCGCGCCCTCGTGTGAGAAAAGCGGATTTATCAGCGCGGTGAATGCCATTATCGGGATGAGTGCGGCAAGGCTGAAGCTATTCGGCGATATGCTTTTCGAATACAGCATTCCTGTGATCAGCGAGATCAGCGAAATGAGAGGGTGTGTGACTATGCTCGTTATTCCTATGACAAATGTAAAGAAAACGAATTCGACCGCCGGATGACAGTCGGAGAATGCGTCACAGCTCAAAGCGAATGCTCCATGTATATATCTCCGTCAAGCGTTTTCCAGACGAAGCGGTCGGCTTCATAGAGCATATAGCCGTGCGGAGAATTTTCCTTCGGTATGGATACCGAGCCGGGATTCATGCAGAGTATGCCGTCCTTTTCAAGGCATTTCGGCACGTGCGTGTGCCCTTGGAGAAAAATGTCTCCGGATCTCAACGGCGGGAGCGAATCAAAGCTGTTGTGATGTCCGTGTGTCGCGAAGATATTCCTGCCGTCAATATTCAAAAAGCAGTAGTCTGCGAGCACTGGAAATTCAAGCACCATCTGATCGACTTCGGCTTCGCAGTTTCCGCGGACGCAGAGAAGCTCGTTCTTTACTTCGTTGAGCAGAGCTATGACCTTTTTCGGAGCATAGCCATCGGGAAGATCGTTTCTCGGACCGTGATAGAGCAGATCGCCGAGAAGGAGGAGCTTGTCGGCTTTTTCGGACTTGTAAGCGTCGAGCAGCTTTTGGCAGTAGAGTGCCGAGCCGTGTATATCAGATGCGATCATCAATTTCATGTTCGTGAATATTCCTTTCAAAATATATTACGTCAAAGATTATACCACAAAAGTGTGGATTTGTCAAGTATGAGGGCAGACCTTGGGCAAAAATATAAATGCAACCTGCGGTTGTCAAAAAAGCTTTTTGAAATGGGTTGATTTTTTTCGCAGTCGGTGATATAATATATAGTATAAAATTTTGCTCTTAAGGAGAATATGCTATGAAATTTGCTTCTGTTATCGGTAAGCTCAGGAACGAGCACGGGCTTACTCAGGAAAAATTCGCCGAGCTTGTCGGAGTAACACGTCAGGCTGTGCAGAAATGGGAGTCGGGCGCGGCACTTCCGGATATTGACAAGCTCGTGAAAATATCAAAGCACTTCAACATCTCGCTCGATGCGCTGATATTCGAAGCCGACAGACGGACGAGCGATGAGCTGGTCTTCGACAAAAAAATGAGTCCGCAGTATTCGACTCTTTTCAGATGGGAGAATTACTCTGCTCAGCTGAATGTCGAGCTTACTCAGTCTCTCGAAGAGGGCAAGGATCTTGGCGCGTATGCCGAGATATTCCGTGCGGCGGCAAATCTTCCGCAGGGCGAGGCTAAGACGAAGATAGCCGATGTGCTTTTCGAGGTCGTTTTGAATGTACCGACAGTCGAGGGCTATGCTTATTGTGAGCCGTCCGACCTTGAAACTATAAAGCTCATGCGTCCGTCAAGCCGTCCCGAACTCAAAAAGCCGTCGGGCGAACTTTATGACAATATCCACGGTGCGGTCATCGGAAGAGTCTGCGGATGCCTTCTCGGAAAGCCGATCGAGGGAATGCGCACGAAGGATCTCATCCCGCTTCTGAAGGCTACCGGAAACTATCCGATGCACAGATACATAATGGAAGCCGACCTGACCGATGAAGTCACCGAGAAGATAGGCTTCAGGCTGAACGGCAGATGCTATCCCGACAACATTAGCTGTGCGCCGGTCGATGACGATACGAACTATACCGTCCTTGCGGCACTGCTCATCGAGCGTTACGGAAGGGATTTCACTCCTTGGGATGTTTCGCGGATATGGCTCGATTCTCAGAAAAAGGACGCATACTGCACCGCCGAGAGAGTCGCATTCAGGAACTTTGTCGATGGCTACAATCCACCCGAATCCGCTTCGTATAAGAACCCCTACCGCGAATGGATAGGCGCACAGATACGTGGCGATTATTTCGGATACATAAATCCGGGCGACCCCGAGCTTGCCGCCGAGATGGCATGGCGCGATGCTTCGATCTCTCACGTGAAGAACGGTATCTACGGCGAAATGTTTGCGGCAGCAATGATCGCTGCGGCTGCGGTCGAAAAGGACATAAAGACTATAATCCGCGCCGGACTTTCCCAGATACCCGAGCGTTCGAGACTTTTCGAAAGCATAGAGTCGATAATATCGCTCTATGACGAGGGAAAGACCGCCGATGAGGTCTTTGCGTATATCCACGAGAAGTGGGATGAATACACC
>CAZRVL010000052.1:0-15143 GCA_964603455.1 uncultured Lachnospiraceae bacterium | reverse complement strand
ACCTGAAGGATTCGTGCGAGCTGAAGGTCAAGTGCCTCAACGCTGCACTGGGTAGCGGCAAAGCTGCCGGTATGTCCGACCATATCGCCATTCGGGAAGTTTACGCGGAGATACTTGTACTTTCCGCTTCTGAGGCACTCGATCAGCTTGTCGGTGATCTCTGCGCACTTCATCCACGGTCTCTGCTCAAACGGAACGACATCAGACGGAACCTCGATGTAGGTCTCAAGCTCCTCGTTGAACTTGCCCGACTTGTTTCCGTTCCAGAAATAGGTAACATGACCGTACTTCTGAGTCTCGGAGATCGCAAGCTGCGAAACGCCGGTATCTGCGAGATATTCACCCATCGTCTCGGTGATCTCGGGCGGGTTTACGAGATACTTGTGCGGGATATGCTGGTCGCCATCGTATTCGAGCATTCCGGCATATACTACCTTCGGATAGCGTACTCTGTCGAACTTGTCAAGCTTCTCATCGTCGAATGCACGGGAGATCTCGATAGCGCGGTCGCCGCGGAAGTTGTAGAATATAACGCTGTCGCCGTCTTCAACAGTTCCGACAGGCTTTCCATCCTCTGCAATTACGAAGGGCGGAAGATCCTGGTCGATGACATGAAGCTCATCACGATATGCGGCAACTGCCTCATGTGCATTGGCAAACTGTCTGCCTTCACCGAGCACGTGGGTCTTCCAACCAAGCTCGACCATCTTCCAGTTAGCTTCGTATCTATCCATGGTGATCTGCATACGTCCGCCGCCGGACGCGATCTTTATATCGAAGCTGTCATCGCGAAGCTCCGAAATAAAAGCTTCAAATGGATCGATATAATCGAATGCCGAGGTCTCTCCGACATCGCGTCCGTCGATGAGAATGTGGATGCGAACCTTGTTCACGCCCTCTTTCTTAGCCTGAACGAGCATAGCCTTGAGGTGATCGATGTGCGAGTGAACATTTCCGTCAGAGAAAAGTCCGAGGAAATGGAGAGTCGAAGCATTGCTCTTTACATTTGCGATAAGCTCCTGCCATGTATCGGATGCAAACATCTTGCCCGATTCTATCGACTGCGAAACGAGCTTTGCACCCTGTGCGAAGACCTGACCTGCGCCGAGAGCGTTGTGTCCGACCTCGGAGTTGCCCATGTCATCATCGGACGGAAGACCGACCGCAGTTCCGTGAGCCTTGAGCTTTACATGAGGATACTTAGCCGTGAGCATATCGAGCGTAGGCGTGTTAGCCGCAGCCACAGCATTTGCTCCGTTGTCCGGCGCAACACCGATACCGTCCATGACTATCGTCAGGACAGGACCTTCTATTCCGTTAAAATTTTTCAGCTTATTGAGTTTCATTTTATTTTCCCTCGCTTTCGCATAGCGAAAACGTCCTTTCTGCTCCTCTGAGAGCCTTGGTTTTATTATAAGCCGCAAAGGAAGGCTGAAAACATTTTCGAGCCTTTCTTCTTTGTGATCTGCGCCAAAAGGCACAGCTCCGCATTTTCATTACCTTTATATTATACAACAGTTTTCGAAAATAATCAAGTGCCGCACGTTAATTTTTTCACTCTGCCGAAATTTCGTCAATTTCACAGATCAAATGCCGTTTTTCACTGTCAAAAATTATGCGTTTTGGCAGACCGTTTTCGGTGTACAGCTCATATTTCCTACTATTTTCGTTATTTATGTATATAAACAGTTCGCCGTCATCCGTCCGCTCACTCGAATACAAGTCCTCGTCGTCTATCGAAAACATCGACAAAAGCTCATTTTCACCGACATTTTCAAACGGTACGCTGATATTTCCTTTTGAGATATACCCATTCTCGCCACAGCTGAGCTTCACCCCATCGAGAATGCCGCTGACTATCGTAAGCTCGATGCTCCCATCCCCGAAGGAACGCACATCGGCGTAAAATTCCTCATCCCCGTCACAAAAACGCGCGTGAGCATAAAAGGCATTCTCCTGATATTCGAGCGGATCTACCGAAGCTGCCGAGCAGGCGGTCAGCGTCAAAAGCAGTAAAAAGAACGATCTCTTCATAATAATATACCACCTTACAAAGTACTACGACATATCATATGAAGGATTTTAAAAAATCATACCACCGCCGAGGGATTGCATATCTTCAATGCGTGCTTCATCCTGTCGTCAACACTGAAAACAACGAGCGTTTTCCGTCCGTCCTCCGGGAATACCGCGCACCATACCTCACCGCCTGCGCTGTAGTCCTTCACCGAAGCTATGTCACGGGAATCGGCGATATTCCGCTCGAATGCCGATATGCGCGTGGCTTTGGTGAGATCACCAGAGAATTTGATTTTTCGCGAGCGTCCGCCGTATATGACCGAGATCGACAGCTCACCACCGGCTATCGAATACTCATATTCGGGCTTTGTGAAATGCCATGTGAGCGCGATAAGTCCATAGAGTATGAATGGAAGCAGGATGAGCAGCTGCCACTGCTTAAGCATAAGATAGAAAAGCACCACATAAACAAGCGTGAAAACGGTATAGACCGCCATCAAAACGATCCTGAGTGTTTTCGAACGCGGCGAATCATCGTTCTTTTTTGAAAATTCGCAGAAATTCCTATATTCGTTCATTGACAAAATTCCTTTCAATAAATTCTTTTCGATATAATTATAGCACACTTCGCGGCAAAAATCAATATTAAATCCAAAAACATGAAAAAATTAAAAATATTGATAATTTTTTCACTTGAAAAGTTCATGCAAATATATTACAATATATACTGGATAACTTTGATGAGCATTTCAGGCAGTAAATAACTCCGAAGCATCGAGTGGATCTGTCAAAATAATTTTCAGGGCGGCAAGCCTTGAATTCTATTTAAAGCAAATAAAAGCTCTTAACCGAGCGGAAAGGATGCTTTCGCAAAAAGCGAAGGCAATGATCAAAAAAATGAAAGCAGTAATCACAGTAACAGGTAAGGACACCGTTGGAATAATCGCCAAGGTATCCGCCGAATGCGCAAAACAGGGCGCAAACATCGTTGACATCTCACAGAGCGTGCTGCGCGATTATTTCGCAATGATAATGCTGGTCGATATAGACGCTCTGAAGGTCAGCTTCACCGAATTTGTTGACAATATGAACGCGCTCGGAAAAGCCTCAGGTCTCATAATCCAGACGATGCACGAGGAGATATTCCAGGCTATGCACACGATATAAAATATCGGTTATAAATAACGGATATAATTATCGAAAAAGGTCTGTTTGACCGATCACAGCTCTCAAAAGGAGCGGAAAGGAAGCTTTTGCTTTAAAAAGCAAAATGTTATTAAATAATGCTCAATACAGCAGACATTCTTGAAACAATCGCGATGATACACGAGGAGAACCTCGACATCCGCACGATCACTATGGGTATTTCCCTGCTCGACTGCGCGACCGACGATCCCAAGCGTCTTTGCGACAAAATATACGATAAGATAACGAAAAAAGCCGAAAAGCTGGTCGCGACTGGCGAAAATATCGAAAAGGAGTACGGCATACCGATAATCAATAAGCGCGTATCGGTCACTCCGATCTCACTCGTCGGCGGTGAGCTTTCGCCGGAGGACTACATAAACGTGGCAAAGACTCTCGACCGCGCCGCAGAAACTCTCGGCATAAACTTCATCGGCGGCTTCGGTGCGCTCGTCCACAAGGGCATGACCCGCAAGGACGAAAATCTGCTTTCGATAATCCCCGAAGCACTGAGCGAAACGAATTTCGTCTGCTCATCGGTCAACGTCGCAACGACTAAAGCCGGAATAAACATGGACGCAGTCGCAAAAATGGGCGAGATAATCAAGCGCGCCGCATACCTTACACGCGACCGCGAATCAATAGGCTGTGCAAAATTCGTTGTCTTCGCAAACGTTCCAGAGGATAACCCCTTCATGGCAGGCGCATTCCACGGAGTCGGAGAGGGTGAAGCAGTCGTAAGTGTCGGAGTTTCGGGCCCCGGCGTTGTCGCAAGTGCGATAAAGCGTGCAGGTGACTGTGATTTCTCGCAGCTCGCCGACATAGTAAAGAAGACCGCTTTTAAGATAACCAGAGTCGGTCAGATGGTCGCTTACGAAGCTTCGAAGCGTCTCGATGTGCCGTTCGGCATAGTTGACCTCTCGCTCGCGCCGACACCTGCGATAGGCGATTCGGTCGCACATATACTCGAAGGCATGGGACTCGAACAGTGCGGTGCGCACGGAACTACCGCCGCATTGGCACTCCTCAACGATGCTGTCAAAAAGGGCGGCGTAATGGCATCCTCTCATGTCGGCGGACTTTCGGGCGCATTCATACCGGTCTCCGAGGACGCGGGAATGATCAATGCAGTTGCTTCGGGAAGCCTTTCGATAGAAAAGCTCGAAGCTATGACCGCGGTATGCTCTGTCGGACTCGACATGATAGTCATACCCGGCGATACTCCCGAAGCCGTAATATGCGGAATAATCGCGGATGAGATCTCGATAGGTGTCGCAAACACCAAAACGACCGCCGTTAGAGTCATCCCGGCATACGGCAAAAAGGTCGGCGAGACCGTAAACTTCGGCGGACTCTTGGGCTATGCGCCGGTAATAAAGCTCAATGACAAATCCCCCGAAAAGTTCATCGCACGCGGCGGAAGGATACCCGCACCGATACATTCGCTCAAAAACTGAGCGTCAATGCTTTTTTTCGAAGGCAGCTCACCCTGCCTTCGAAAAAAATTAAAAATGTCTTTAATTTAAAGGCAGGAAAGGAAAACTATGCAGGAAATGCCAATGGAACAAGTCCTCTCAGACATTCTGAAGCTGGAGGCAGAAGCCAAGGACATAGTAAAAAAGCAGACCGACCGCCGAGATGCGCTGCCGTCCGAGCTTGAAAAAAAGCTGTCGGATATGCGTGAGAGCTATAAAAAGAAAGCAGAACACCGCATTGAGGAGATCAAAGCCGCAGAGCTTGAACGTCTCGAATCCGAGCTTGCCGAGGTTCGTGCGGAACACCAAAAGCAAATGAAGGCTCTGTCGGATATATCCGAGCGCGAAAGCGAAAATTTCGCCGACAAAATATTCGAGCGAGTCATAGGAGGAAAGTCATAAAATGACTAAACAGGATGCTCTGTCGGCAAAATGCCGTTCGATGAAGGGCAGATTGCTCACAAAGGATCAATACATCGCTCTCTCGTCAAGATCCGGCATACCCGAAGCTGTCGAATATCTTAAGACCTCAACGGCATATTCGGCTCTTTTTGCGGACATAGACCCACTGAGGATACACCGTGCCCGTATAGAACAGCTTCTCGAAAAAAATCTGCTCGCGGCATACACAAAGCTGTATACCTTCACCTCGGGCAGCGAACGCAAATTTTTCTCATTGCTCATCGAAGAATTTACAATAAATTCGCTTCTCGATGCGATACGTGCGACCGAATACGATGATTCGATGGATTTTTACCACATTCCGCGCTTCATACGCGAACACTCGAATATAGATTTTCCGCGCATTTTCAAAACATCCTCAAAGGAAGAAATGCTCGCGGCATTGAAGAACACCGAATACTATGATGTGCTGAAAAACTCACTGAACGATTCGTCCTCCTTCGAATATATCGAATTTGAGCTGATACGTGCGTATTACAAAAAGCTGATCAAAAATGTCAATACACTTTTTATCAAGGATGAGCAGAAGGACATTCTCGATGCGATACATATGCGCATCGACATAAGCAATATCTCAGTCATACTAAGAATGCGCAGATTCAATTCACTCAGAGGAAAGAGCGATTCCACCCCGCTTGAACTCACCGATGTGTTCCCGAAGCTCATACCGATCTTCGGAAGACTGCGCGAATCGGATATTTCCGAGCTTTGCGCCGAAAATATCAGCGTTTTTGAAACTATAGAACGCTTTTCAAAAATAGTCAGACGACCGCCGGATGAGCTTGACGAAAAGAACTCGACCGGAGAATACGGCTCTAGGATGATCTACGGAAAATCAAAAAAGCTGTCAAGTAAAAATTCAATAGCCTCAGCCCTCGCATATCTCATGCTCTTAAGGACGGAGACCGACAATCTCATCTACATTTTCGAGGCTCTGCGCTATGAGATACCGAAGGAACGCATAATCGAAAAGCTGATCGTCTGACAAAACAAACGCAGATACCATTTTTAAAGGAAAGGGGTGGTTCGAAGGAGGTAAAGGCTTCCTTCGATTTAAGAAAGTATATGATAGTAAAACTCGATATGATCAATATCAGCGGGTCGGAAAGCGACTTTGCCGATACGATACTCAGGTGCATGAACGAAAATGAATTTCACATGGACGATGCGGGCGAATTGCTTTCGCGTACTGAACGAAATTTAATATCTCAAAGCACCAATGAATTTGCTCCGATGCTGGCACGGCTCGAACAGCTCGCAAAAAACGCAAATGCCGATTTCAGCGAAGATACATCGGCAGAGCTTCCCCGCTCTCAGTCCGAGCAGAGCGAATATCTCGCTTCATTCGACAAAAAATTGTCCTCACTCGAAGAGGAGTTTTCGAAGCTCTCGGAAAAACGCCGCGAGCTGACCGATTCGCTCCTCGAAGACGAACGCATACTCGGACAGTTGAACCACTTGAAAAATGCGAACGTAGACCTCGATAAGATCTTCGCCTGTGAATTTTTCCGCTTCAGATTCGGATATATGCCGCGTGAGAGCTATGACAATCTGAATGCCTACACAGCCGACATCGAGGATATGTTCTTCTATGCCTCATCAGTCGAAAAGCGCGAGGTGTGGGGCTTTTACGTCACTCCGCATACCAAAGCCGCAAGGATCGATGCACTTTTCGAATCCTTGCATTTCGAGCGCGTGAGAATATCCGAACGTGCGCACGGAACGCCCGAAAGCGCGATAGAAGCACTCAGCGGCGAAATGGACAATGCACGCGATTCTCTCGAACTTGTAAACAAGTCGATAGACCTCTTCGCGAAAAAGCTGTCAAACGAATGCTCGGCTGACCATTCGATACTCTCAAAGCTCGAATGCGCCATCGAACTTCGCCGAAAAGCCGTAATAACACGTGACGGCTTCACCTTAGCCGGTTATATCGACCATAAAAGATCACAAGCCTTCAAGGAAGAGCTTGAACGCTCTCCTTCGGTCAAGTGTACCGTCGAGACGGCAAAGGAGCGCGGAGGCATAATGCCGCCCACAAAGCTCAAAAATCCGGGATTTCTCGGCGGCTTCGAGGATTTCGTTAAGATGTACGGACTCCCGTCCTACAACGAGATCGACCCGACCCCGATAGTCGCGCTGACATATTTCCTGTTCTTCGGAATGATGTTCGGAGATGTCGGTCAGGGCGCAGTCATAATACTTGTCGGCGCGCTGATGTGGTTCTTGAAAAAGATGTCGCTCGGCAAGGTGCTGATGTGTGTCGGAGTGTCGAGCATAGGCTTCGGCTTCTTCTACGGCTCGGTATTTGGAATGGAAGACCTTATTCACGGCTTTAACCCGAATGAAAACATAAGCACAGTCCTCTTCACGGCAGTCGCCATCGGAATCGTCACGCTCATCGCCGTTATAATCGTAAACATAATAAACGGCATAAGACAGAAAAATATCGAAAAGATATTCTTCTCTCAGAACGGTCTGCCCGGACTTCTCATGTACATCGGTGCAGTCATACTTGTGCTCGGAATGCTCGGCTTTGTGAAATCGGCAATGCCGACCGGAGTCCTTGTCGGACTTATAGTCGTCATGCTCCTTGTCATATTCCTGCGCGAGCCGCTCACGAAGCTCTGCGAAGGACGAGCTGATGTCATTCCCGAATCGAAGCTCGATTTCATCCTCGAAAACTTCTTCGAGCTGTTCGAAGTCGTGCTCTCCTACCTCACGAACACCATATCCTTCATACGTATCGGCGCATTCGCTCTGAGCCATGTCGGCATGATGAGTGTTGTGTTCCTGCTTGCCGAAACGGCAGACGGCCACAATCCGATCATTCTCATAATCGGAAACCTCTTCGTCATCGGCTTTGAAGGAATGATAGTCTGCATACAGGTGCTCAGACTTGAATTTTATGAACTGTTCGGACGCTTCTTTGACGGAAACGGCCGCCCGTTCGTGTCTGCCGGAAAAAGCTCGGCAAATGAATGATCAAATATATTTTTGAAAGGAATCAAAACAATGTTACTTTTTTCGCTTCTCTTTGTAGCTTCTCTCATACCGCTCGTACTCTGCGCCGCCGGTGTCGTAAAGACCCCGAAGTCGCGTAAGCTCGCCCTCGCAGTCAATATCGCAGCCTGCTTCATGGTCTGCATTTTGGCATTCGGAACCGGTGCTGTCAGCGTTTCGGCAGATGATGTCGAAGCCACGGCAGCTGTCGCAGAAGTCGCAGGCAGTTCGGTCGGCTCGGGAATAGGACTCCTCGGTGCAGCGCTTGCGACCGGTCTCTCCTGTATCGGTGCGGGTATAGCAGTCGCCTCCTCCGCCTCGGCAGCTATCGGTGCGATAAGCGAGAATCCCAAGACCTTCGGTAAGGCACTCATATTCGTTGCACTTGCAGAGGGTGTCGCACTCTACGGAATGCTCATATCTATCCAGATACTCGATAAGATCTAAGTAAAGGGTTCAAGACTTATGCAGATGTTCGTAATAAGCGACAACAACGACACACTCGCCGGAATGCGGCTGTCAGGTGTCAACGGAGTCGTTCTGCATGAAAGATCAGAGGTCGAAGCCGAGCTCGATCTGCTTTATTCGAATAAAGAGATCGGGATAATACTCATAACGAAAAAGCTGTTCGATCTCACAAGCGATCTTATCGAAGAAAAAAAGAAAAAGCATCAAATGCCGCTGATACTAGAGATCCCCGACCGAAGAGCCGGGGGCTCGCATTAGAAAAGGAGAACATATGCCGGTAAGAGATGAAGAAAAGCTTATCCGTTTTGTAAACGAAGTGCTGTCCGAAGCCGAAAGCATCGCCGAACGCATAGACTCTGAGGTATCCTCCGAGGAAAAAATGCGTCTCGATGATGGCGAAAAGAAGATACTCACCGAGAGCTATGAGCGCATTCAGCGCGAAATGAAAACTATCCGCCGCGAAAACAGCCAGACCCTTTCGCGTGAGATAATGATAAAGCGCCGTGAGCTGCTCCTCTACCGCGAGGAGATAATGAAAAAAGTCATCGACCGCGCCCGCGAAAAGCTCACAGCCTTCGCCGAAGGTGCGGAATATAAGGACTGGCTCGTAAAGCTCTGTGTTGATCTGCTCCGAAAGCAGAGCGCATCGTTCACGATTTTTTTGTCGCCAAACGATCTTAAATATAAATATTCGATCCTCGAAGCACTCGATGATCTGCTCGATGAAAAGCTCGAAACAAATTCGACCGACACCGCACCGGTCTACAGCGTCATGCCCGACAAGAACATAAAGCTCGGCGGCGTAAGGCTCTACTCTGCGGCACACGGAATATCAATAGATGCGACTCTCGATGATGGACTGGATGCCGAAAGATCGCATTTTAATTTAATGCTCGGCTCGGCAGCGGCAGATGACGCGGAGGTATCTTCCAAAATATGAAAAATTATACGATATACGGAATAAACGGACCTGTCGTGACGATAGCCGGAAAGACCGACCTAAATATGATGGAGACAGTATATATCGGCGATTCGCGTCTGATCGGCGAGGTCATAAATATTTCGACCGAAAAGACCACGATACAATGCTATGAAAACACGACCGGAGTTCGTCCGGGAGAACCGGTAGTTCGCAGCGGAATGCCAATGTCGGCAACGCTCGCCCCCGGACTTCTGACCGGAATGTACGACGGTATCGGAAGACCGCTGAAGGCTCTTGAAAAGTGCAGCGGACATTTCATCGCCCCCGGACTCGATGTCCCGGCGGTCGATACCGAAAAAAAATGGGATGTTGAAATTCCTTTAAAGACCGGCGATGAGATAGCCTCGGGAATGATATTCGCCGAATGCGACGAAACCTCGATAATCCGTCATCGCTGCATAGTCCCCGAAAATGTCCACGGCAGAATAACCTTCGCCAACGAAAGCGGAAAATACACCGTAACAGACATATTGATAAAATATCTCGATGACGAAGGCGAGGAGCATACACTTTCAATGCTCACGCGCTGGGCGATAAGAAGACCGCGCCCCGTTAAGGAGCGTCTTCCGATCTCAGAGCCGCTGATAACCGGACAGCGCGTTATTGATACGCTCTTCCCAATAGCCAAGGGCGGAGCATCGGCTATCCCCGGCGGCTTCGGAACTGGAAAGACCATGCTACAGCATCAACTCGCAAAATGGAGCGATGCAGATATAATCGTCTATGTCGGCTGCGGAGAGCGCGGAAACGAAATGACGCAGGTTCTCGAAGAATTTGCCGAGCTGATCGACCCGAAAACCGGACGTTCAATGCTCGAACGCACGATAATGATTGCAAATACCTCAAATATGCCCGTTGCTGCGCGTGAAGCTTCGATATACACCGGAGTCACCTTCGCAGAATATTACCGCGATATGGGCTATAATGTCGCGCTGATGGCGGATTCTACCTCGCGCTGGGCTGAAGCTCTGCGCGAAATATCCGGACGGCTTGAAGAAATGCCGGCTGAGGAGGGCTACCCCGCATACCTTCCGTCAAGGCTCTCGGCATTCTATGAACGCGCCGGTCAGGTCGAAACGCTGTCGGGACGAAAAGGCTCTGTGTCGATCATCGGCGCAGTATCTCCGCAGGGAAACGATTTTTCCGAGCCGGTCACACAGAATACAAAACGCTTCATCCGCGTCTTCTGGGCACTCGAAAAATCTCTCGCATATGCACGCCACTACCCTGCCGTAAACTGGACTTCGAGCTACAGCGAATACACGCTTGAGCTTGATGACTGGTTCAGAAAAAATGTCGCACCCGATTTTCCGAAGCTTCGCGCCGCCGTACAGCACACGCTGTCCGAGGAGAACCGCCTTATGGACATAGTAAAGCTCATCGGCTCAGATCTTCTTGCGGACGAGCAGAAGCTCACCCTTGAGACCGCACGCTGCATAAGAGTCGGATTCTTACAGCAGAATGCAATGCACGAGACCGACTGCTGCGTTCCGCCGAAAAAGCAGTATGAGATGATGAAGCTCATACTGTCGGTGAACGACCGTGCAAAGCGTCTCGTGGCTAAATCCATCCCGGTCTCGCAGATAAAGCAGAGCGGCATATTCGATCTGCTCTGCCGAATGAAATTCGATCTTCCGAACGATGATATGTCGGCAGTAACGGAGCTTTCGGACAAAATTTCGGGAATGTTCTCGGAGATCGAAAAAAGGTATGACATTTCGCCGTTGGAGGAAGCAAGATGAATATAGAATACATTGGTCTGAAAAACGCAAACGGACCGCTGATAGTCCTCGACGGAGTAAATCACGCTTGCTATGAGGAGCTGGTCGAGATAGCGGTCGGAGAAAATGACCGCAGAATGGGCAGGATAATCAGTCTCGAAGGCGAAACAGCAGTCATACAGGTCTTCGAGGGCACTGAAGGCATCTCACTTACGAATACCAAAACGAGACTCACCGGACGACCACTCGAACTTCCGGTGGCAAAGGATATGCTCGGAAGAGTTTTCGACGGAGCCGGCAGACCGATAGACGGACTCGGCGAGATCTGCCCCGAAAAGAAGATCGATATAAACGGTCTTGCGATAAACCCGGTCAGCCGCGACTATCCGCGTGACTATATCCGCACGGGAATATCCTCGATAGACGGACTCTGTACACTGATAAAGGGTCAGAAGCTGCCGATATTCAGCGGAGCGGGAATGAGCCACAATGAGCTTGCCGCACAGATAGTCAGACAGGCTAAGCTCTCGAAGAATTTCGGAATAGTATTCGCCGCGCTCGGAGTCAAAAACGATGTTGCGGATTATTTCAGACGCTCATTCGAGGAGACCGGCGTACTTTCGAGAGTCGTAATGTTCCAGAATCTGGCAGGTGATCCGATAGTCGAGCGCATACTCACTCCGCGCTGTGCCCTCACCTGCGCCGAATACTTCGCATTCGAACAGGGGATGGATATGCTTGTCATAATGACCGATATGACATCGTATGCCGAAGCTCTGCGCGAGGTCTCATCGGCAAAGAACGAGATACCCGGAAGAAAGGGCTATCCGGGATACCTTTATTCAGATCTCGCTTCGCTCTACGAGCGCGCCGGCAGAATTAAGGGCTGTGACGGCTCTGTGACTCAGCTCCCTATCCTGACAATGCCGAATGATGACATCACCCACCCTGTTCCCGACCTCACAGGCTATATAACCGAAGGTCAGATAGTCCTTGACCGTTCACTCGAAATGAAAGGCATATACCCTCCCGTGTCGATACAGCTCTCGCTCTCGCGTCTAATGAAGGACGGCATAGGCGATGGCGCGACAAGATCGGATCATTCCGTGCTGTCGAATCAGCTCTATGCGTCATACGCAAAGGTTCAGGATGTGCGTTCGCTGGCAAGCGTCATCGGCGAAGAGGATCTTTCTGCGACCGATAAGCTTTATTTCGAATTCGGAAGACGCTTTGAGAGTGAATTTCTGACTCAGGACAGATTCGAGAACCGCACGATAGACAACACACTCGACCTCGGTTGGAAGCTCTTATCGATACTTCCGCGAAACGAGCTAGAACGTGTGAACGATGAAATGTACAAAAAATACATTCAAAACGGAGCAAAGGTCTGAAAGTTGCTCTGCTCGAAAGGAGGTCATAAAAAATGCCTGTCACTCCGACAAAAAGCAACCTCATGGCGATGAAGCGTTCGCTCGAACTGTCAAAGCTTGGATATGAACTGCTCGACAGAAAGAGAACGCTCATGACACGTGAAATGTCGAGACTTTCGGATGATGTCGATTCGGTTCGAAGGGAGCTCAGCGAAGCCTTCGCCGCAGCATACGATGCTCTGCGTGAGGCAAATATGACGCTCGGACAGAACGAGGTGTTCAGAATAGCTATGTCACGCGGCTTCGACCGCGATATATCAATACTCACTCGCTCGGTCATGGGAGTCGAGATACCCGAAGTCAAATGCGGCAAGCTCGATGCACCCGATTACGGACTCAGCACGACAAATCCCCTGCTCGATGAAGCATATATCAAATTCGGCAGAGTAAAGATCCTTGCCGCAAAGGCAGCCGCTCTCGAAAACAGTGCGGAACGTCTCGCAAAAGCGGTCAAGCAGTCGAGAAAGCGTGCGAATGCGCTAAAGAACATAGTCATCCCAGACCTTGAGGACTCGATAAAATTCGTGACCGATTACCTGTCCGAAAAGGAGCGCGAAGAATTTACGACGCTGAAGGTCATAAAAAACAATTGATGATCATAAATATTTACAAAAAGAGACCGAATTTCACCTCGGTCTCTTTTGTTTATTTTGCGAATATACGATTCAAAAAATCGACGAAAACCGCTCTTTTTTCGCCGAGTTTGCAATGCCTTTTGCTATAACAAAAATATTTTTTGTAAATTTAGCATTTTCAAAAAAATATATCTTTTTTACCTCAAAAAAAGATAATAATTTTTTAGCAAAAGGTGTAGATTTTTTCATCAAAATGGTGTATAATATTACATGAAGTATATACCCGGTATGCCTTTTGTGGAATACCCCATCATGCTAATCAATTAGAATTTTAAAAAGGGCTGTCGGATACTATTTTATTCCTAAAATAAGGAGAATGCTATACTATGAAAAAGAACTTGACAACAGTCGAATTCAAAGGTACACCCGAGCAGGAAGCCAAGCTCGATGCACTTATCGCAGAGCTTAAAGGCACAAAGGGGGCAACGATGCCTGTGCTCCAGGGCGCACAGGAGATATACGGCTACCTTCCGATCGAAGTTATACGAAAGATCGCATTCGGTCTTGACCTCTCGTTTGAAGAGGTATACGGAGTCGCGACCTTCTATTCACAGTTCTCATTGAATCCGAAGGGAGAAGTCGCAATCGCAGTATGTCTCGGAACAGCCTGCTACGTTAAGGGTTCCGGACTTCTGATGGACAAGATCACCGAGCGTCTCGGAATCGGCGCAGGTGCGACAACACCTGACGGAAGATATTCTCTCGAAGCCACCAGATGTATCGGTGCTTGCGGACTTGCCCCTGTCCTGACAGTCAACGGAACGGTATACGGCAGACTCACCACAGCTGATATTGACGGTATCCTCGACCAGTATATGTAATTATCGATGTCACAAAAAATACCGATGCTTTCCGACCTCTCGCTCCACATACTCGACATTGCCCGAAACTCGCTTGATGCGAATGCAGCGTTCATCGAGATAAACATAGTCGAAAACGGACATACGGTCGAGCTTGAGATAACGGACAACGGAGACGGAATGCCGGAGGAAATACTGGAAAATGCCGTAAAATGCGGCTTATCGACAAAGAACAGTGGCGGTTTCGGTCTTTACATACTTAAAGAAGCGGCTCTGAAAAGCGGCGGACGATTCAATATAACATCGAAATATCATGAAATGTTTCCGAACGATCACGGCACATCAATAAAAGTCTCGTTCAATGATCTGCCGATCGGAAACATAGCCGAAACGATATTGGCGATAATAAGTTCCGCTCCGACAGTCGATATTCTTGTGACACATATTTCCACGAAGCTGAACGTCAGATTCGACACAAGAGAGGTGCGGAGGATAATAAAAGATATTCCGCTGAACTCGCCCGAAATACTAAACTGGGTAAAAAAAGAATTTGACGCACAGTATACACTTTAACACACGAAAGGAAAATCTCCATGAAAACTTTAGCGGAGCTTGCGGAAATCCGCAACAAAATGCAGAAAAACGTCGTCCTGCGCGAAGGTCACGGCAGCGTCCGTGCGGTTGTCGGAATGGGCACCTGCGGAATCGCGGCAGGAGCGCGTCCCGTGCTCAATGCACTCGTTGAAGCAGTCGATAAATACGATCTCACCGGAAAAGTCACCGTCTCGCAAAACGGTCATTTCGAAGCTGACGGCAATGAGCCGATCGTTGAAATAATCGAGGACGGCAAGGACACTGTAAAATATATAAAAATGACCCCCGAAAAGGTCGCTCGCGTCGTTGAAGAACATCTCAAGGGCGGCAGACCGGTCGAGGAATTTACGAAGTGATTTAGAGGAGGAA
>CAZRVL010000051.1:0-15144 GCA_964603455.1 uncultured Lachnospiraceae bacterium | reverse complement strand
TTATACTCAGCAGAAAACAAATATTTTCCTTTCCTGTAACGTGGAAAAACGGCAGAAACTACTTACGATCACTCGTGTTCATAAATGCAGCTCAGAGACTACTTCATTTCCCTCGAAAGACCGTCTCGCACCGACCGACGGCTCTCTTGGCATCCGACGCGGAAATTACTCCTTCTCATCATCGCTTTTAAATCATTATACCACATTTTTCCCCTCTTGTCAAGGGATATTGAGATTTTTTTGAAAATTATTTTACTTCTCCGCCCCGGCGCGCATGGCGTTCAGGACTGCGATCATGCAGACTCCGACATCCGCGAATACCGCAAGCCACATATTCGCACGTCCGAACAATCCAATGAGCATTATGATCGCCTTGACACCGAGTGCTATCACAACATTCTCTCGCGATATGCGTACAGTTTTGCGGGCTATTTTGACCGCCTTCGCGATCTTCGCCGGGTCATCGTCCATCAAGACCACATCCGCCGCCTCTATCGCCGCGTCCGAGCCTATGCCACCCATCGCTATGCCTATATCAGCCATCGACAGCACCGGCGCATCGTTGAGTCCGTCTCCGGCGAATGCCAGTGTGCTTTTCGGCGATTTCGTCTTCAAAAGCTCCTCGACCATTTCGACCTTGCCGTCCGGGAGCAGTTCGGCATGATAGGAGTTGAGCCCAAGCTCATCGGCGACCGATTCAGCTACGCGACTCGAATCTCCGGTAAGCATGACTATCCGCTTCGCTCCGATAGTACGAAGCTCTTTGACCGCCGCTTTTGAAGTCGGCTTTATCTCATCGGATATGACTATATAGCCCATATATCGGCTCTCGGTCGTGCCTTCTCCGCTCTGTCCCTTCGTTGCGGCTATGTGGACTACCGTTCCGGGGACATTCGGAGCTTCGCATTCTATGCCGAGCGTCTTCATCAGCCTTCTCGAACCTACTCCGACCGTCTCGCCGCCGATATAGCAGGTGACACCGTTTCCCGCCACCTCAGTGACATATTTTACGCCTGTGTCCGAAGGCTCTATGCCGCGTTCACGGCAGGCATCGATTATCGACTTCGCTATCGGGTGTGAGCTTGACATCTCAGCCATCGCCGCCGTTGTCAAAAGCTGATCATCGTTCATTCCGACCGAATGCACCTCTGTTACTCTGAAATTTCCCTTTGTGAGCGTTCCGGTCTTGTCGAACACCATCGTTTCAAGCTCTGAGAGGGCTTCGAGATAGTTTCCGCCCTTGACAAGTATGCCCTGCTTCGAGGCTGCACCGATGCCGCCGAAGAATGCCAGTGGCACGCTTATCACCAGTGCGCACGGACAGGATATTACAAGGAAGGTGAGTCCCTGAGTTATCCACTGCTTGAAGCCACCGAATCCCAATAAAGGCGGCAGAAATGCGATCACCAGAGCCGCCGCAACGACCGCCGGTGTGTATACTCTCGCGAATTTCGTTATGAAATTCTCGCTCTTCGACTTTCTTGACGAAGCATTTTCGACAAGATCGAGTATCTTTGCGACAGTCGATTCACCAAATTCCTTATCGACCTCCGCTTTGATAAGTCCCTCACAGTTGACACAGCCCGAAAGCACCTGATCACCGACATTAGCTCTGCGTGGAAGGCTCTCGCCGGTCAGAGCCGATGTGTCGAGAGTCGTGCGACCTTCGATGATATGGCAGTCGAGCGGAACTTTTTCGCCCGGCTTTATGATTATCACATCGCCGACCCTGACCTCTTCGGGATCCACCTTCGAGCCGTCTTCGAGATTCGCGTAGTCCGAACGCAGCTCGACAAGGCTGCTTATCGAATCACGTGACTTTGCGACCGCGCAGCTCTGGAAAAATTCGCCGATCTGATAGAACAGCATTACCGCAACTCCCTCGGAAAGATCGCCGAGTGCAAATGCGCCGACCGTTGCTATTGCCATTAGAAAGCTCTCATCGAGCAATTCGCCGTGAAGAACTCCTCTCACGGCGTTCCAGAGCACTTCGAGTCCGACAAGTATATACGACAGCACGAAGAAAACTATGCTCAAAATTTCTATCAGCTGCCGATGCGGAAGATGATCGAATATCACGCCGAGCAGGAAAAATATTCCGCCGAGCACTATCTTTCTGAGTGTTTTTTTCTGTTTGCCGGTAAATTTCACAGCCGATCACACTTCCTTATAATATTATCCTGCAATCCGGCTCGACCTTCTTGCATATCTTGACGATCTCCTTCATTATCTCGCTCTGGTCATCGCATTCGGTGACGAGCGTGAGTTTCTGAGTCAGAAAGCTGACATTCGCATCGGTGACTCCGGCGACCTTCTTTATTCTGTCCTCCATTTTTGCGGCGCAGTTCGCGCAGTCGAGATCTTCGAGCTTATAAACCTTTTTCATGATATTTTCCTCTCTTAAATATAATTATTCTCCGATGTGTTCGATGCCCATCGAAATGATCGTGCGGACGTGTTCGTCAGCAAGGGCGTAGTATATATTCTTGCCATCTCGGCGCGAACGTATCAGTCGATTCTGCCGCAATACTCTGAGCTGATGCGAGATCGCCGACTGGGTCATTCCGAGCATAGCCGCTATGTCGCAGACACAAAGCTCGCCCTCGTGAAGCACATACAATATTTTTATGCGCGTGCTGTCTCCGAAGGTCTTGAAAAGCTCCTCAAGCTCATCAAGCGTATCCTCGTCCGGAAGCCCTTCGAGTATCTGATTTACCAGTTCCTCATGCTGTTCGCAGGGATGTGAATCCATTATTCTCTCTCCTTTTTCCGTTTGCCCATGCTTTTCGAACATTTGAGCAATTGTTCATTTGTTTGTACATTCATTATAGCACATATACGTGCGTTTGTCAAGTGTCTGCGCGGATATTCATCCGAAATTTATCATATTGCACTTAAATGTATAAATATACGGTCATAAAATGCACAATATTTATAATTCGTTAAGAAACGTGGAAAACGTTAATGTATTCATGTATCTAGGAATAAATATTCCGTCGAAAATGTATATTATTCGACATTTTCCAACCATTGGCATTTTTGATGCATTTTCATTGTCGCAAATGTATACTTTCGACCCTCAAAACAATAAAGTTCTGTACATAGTGAGCAAAATCGCCAAAAGGTCTTGAAATATTCAAATTTATGGAGTATAATATATAGTGCAGCAATGCGAATGGGATCGCTATGCCGATTTTCACTTTTATTTCGACTGCGGAATATTGACCCGCTTTTCCGCATATCATTTCGAATGGAAGCGTCCCGACGCATCAATGCCCGCCCTGCCGGCTGCTTTCCGTTTCTCCGGACTAAGGCGGATAATCGAAAGACCGCGCTTTTATCTTAACCCACCGCACGGTCAAAACGAAAGGAAGCATTCTATGTTTACTGAAAAAACGGTTCAAAGAAGGAATTGCCCGACGCTCATTCTCCACCCTGCAAAGCTGCATGGTGAGCGTACAGAGCATATCCCTTCGGCGAACCATGTCCGTGTTATCTGCACGGGCAGCAGATCAAAGCCGAACGGCTTCGCCGAGATGGCTTTCCACCGCGCCTCATTGACAGTATGTTCAAAAATCGAAGGAGGCAGCGTGCTATGAACTCTATGAAAACTATACTCAAAAAGATCTTTTCCCCGTCAAACGTCACGCCGATCGTGTGCGTCATATTGGCTATGGCTGTGATCTCCTGCACCATCGCCTTCGCACCGAAGCCGACAGCCGATGAGCCTGAGACCGACTCCGAGATAACACGTGTGGTCGCGCCCGAAGACATGGTAGATACATACGCCAGACCGGCAGTCCCGAACGGCGATGTGGTCACGATACAATCCCCGACCTTCGTATCGCCTGAGGTAACGGAGCAAGACACTTCCCTTCCCTGCTCGGATACGGCGGCTGAAATCACGGTAGCCGAGACTGTGCCCGAAACAACAGTGATCGAAACGACCGCTCCGGAAACTCTGCCTGAGACAGAAGCCGAGACCACCGCGGTCGAGACCATGCCAGAGACAACAGCCGAGACGACCGCAGCCGAGCCGCAAAAAAATGCCGCCGAAGGAACTCTGTTGGCGGACAAGTACAAGGTAAAATATACAATCTCGAAGCCGAGCTTCAAAGTGAGTGAGCATGAGCTTGAGCTTGCGGCGGCAGTGATACAGCTCGAAGTCATGGGCGGCGGATCGAAGGTTGACGCATTCGAGGACACGACCGAAAAATACGATGAGATGCTTTCGGTCGCCGAAGTGATCCGCAACCGCGTTGACAGCGACAGATTCCCGAACACAGTCGAAGAGGTCATAAATCAAAAGGTCGGCGGAGTCGCACAGTTCTCGCCGGTCGAAAATCTCGAAAAGACCCTCAAAAACGGAAAAGTCACCGAGGGTGCATTTGCGGCGGCACGTGAAGTGCTGGTCGATGGCGTAATGGTCAAGCCCGCAAATCTATGTTATTTCTGTGCAACGAATCGAAAGGCATATTTCGAGAAATCGAATGCAGCCGCGCTCGTTCCCGACGGAAACGGTTCATATGTTCAATGGGAAGGACACCTCACGACCTTCTACGCAGGAAACATAAACAGCGATAAATAAGCATGAAAAAAGGACGATCTTATGATCGCCCTTTTTTGTATTTGTTCGCCGCGAGATCATCTCGATTCGGCAATGTAGGTCTCTGCCCTGTTCTGGATTATGTCAACTACCGTGTCGAGCGATTTCTGACCGGAGAAGTAGGATTCTGCTTCCTCGGTGATAATCGCCGTCAGCTTTTCATCCTCGCGAAGTATCTGCGTGACACCCTCGATGAGCGCGAGCAGATCGTCCGCCTGCTCCTGAGACAGGCAATCAATGCGATAGCTCGAATTGTTATTTGAAGGGCCGACAACGACATCGACTGCTACAGAATCTTCGATCACTACACCGGATACATTTTCGACCTCATCGGTCTCAGCCGCCGGAACATCGTCCTCGTCTATGACACCATCACCGTTGTAATCGACTGCACCTTCCGACTCATCCACGACCGCTTCGGTCTCAGCAGAATCAGTACGTCCGACAATTATCGTCTCATCGCCGTCAACACTTCCATAATTGGTTTCCGGCGGTATCATTCCGATCTCAAGCTGCTTTTCGACTGCCTTGCGGAGTATCGGTATTCCGTTGCCGTAATCCCAGCCCCACTTGGTCTCGGTCGGCATGAGCGCGTCCTC
The DNA here is from genome assembly GCA_964603455.1 of uncultured Lachnospiraceae bacterium. Taxonomy (GTDB): domain Bacteria; phylum Bacillota; class Clostridia; order Oscillospirales; family CAG-272; genus Flemingiibacterium. The sequence continues at coordinate 9,939 of CAZRVL010000051.1, read as the reverse complement.
GGAAATGAGCGACTTCAAAAATTCCCATGCGCCGTCCTTGTGCTTCGAACGATTTGTAATGGCAAGCTCAGAGATCGGAGATATTCCCGCTCCGTTGCCCTCATTGCTCGGAAAACCGATCATCGTGACCGGATTCTTGAAGGTGTAATTCACAATGCTGCGATACGAACTGCTGAGGCTGTAGAAATACGACTGCGAGAGGAGCACCTTATTCTCAGTGAATCTCTCCTCGTATTCCATCCAGAAATCCTCACCGACCTCATCATAATCGATGCTGTCCCAAAACTCATCGGTCGTCAGGGTCGAAGCAAATTCAAGAAGCTTCTTGAACTCATCGCTGTTGAAGCGGCATTCGCCGGTAGTGCGGTCGATGAAGTTGTCGCGTGTGTAATAAAGTATGTATTCAAGGAACTGCGCACGTGTGAAATCGTAGTCGAATATCTGAATATCGGGATGTTCCTTTGCGAATTTCATGAAATCATCAATATTCCAAGTTTTCATGCCTTCGAGATTCGAGGTCTTCGCCGAGAAGGTCATAAGTCTAAAGGTCGGAATGAGCGTGTAAAGCTTTCCGTCATTTTCGCACGCCTTGAATATGTTATCAAAATATGCCGAACGGTCAAAGCTCTCGTCTCCGTCCATCAGCTCGTAAAGATCGGCGAAAAGATTTTTCGATGCCAGGCTGTCATACGGAAGCGCATTGGTTATATCGATCAGATCTGGAAGCTCGCCTGCCGTGAGATCGGTGGTCAGACGGTCTGCACCTGCGTTATAATTGTCCTCTGTCGCGTATGACGAATAGTCCTTTAACACTATTCTGTACTTGTCGTTGGATTTATTAAAATTAATGATCTGATTTCTGAGGGTGTAACTAAGTCTCGCTGTTGCAAGCGTGATCAGTTCGCGCTCCGCAACCTCTTCATCGGGTATACGGTCAAAGATCATGCAGCGAGTGTTGTAGTTCTCCTCGTCATAGCCCATCGCGAAGAATTTATCTGCCGAGAGCGGGATCAGGGTATAAATATTGCTGCCGTCGATGTCGGAGTTGATGAAATTCATTATTTCGACCGATTCCTCACTGTCAAGGTTCGATGCCCAAACCGCAGTACCGTCATTATAGTAAAAATCATATCCGGGGCCGACTATCATATTATACCTTGCATTATACGGAACGGTATGCTCATCACCGAACTCCATCGTCTCGGTATTCAGCTCGACAAGCTTAGATTCGCCCGTGCCTGCCGTCGAATCGTATCTATAGATAGAGGCATAGATCTTATCGCCGAGACGCTGGACATTCTGATATTCCTCACCGTCATCGTTTTTGAAATCCTTGACACCGCCGTTCGGATCTATAAGCTTCAAGGTCTCCCAGTTTCCGACTATGAGCTTTCCGTCAGCCGTTGAGATAAGGTAATTCAGATAAAAGTTATTATCATCAATATAATCGCGAAGATCGATAACATCGTATTCCGCCGCGCCGGGAGTTGCATAATGACGGATCAGTGTATAGTCCTGATAGCCGGTCTCCTCATCGTATTCGTAGACATTGAGAGCCATCCAGAATGTTCCGTCATCAGCAAATGCCGCCGACTGGTAGTACATACCGCCGTTTTCCTCCGACTTCATGTCTATCGGTATCTCCTCGCCGACCGTTCCATCAAGGTTCAGCGGCAGAAAGAATTGGCGCGATTCGTAAGTCTTCTCGTCATATTTGTAGCACATCGCGTAGATCATTTCGCCCGCACTGTAAAGATCGCCGATATTGAAATTATCGCCGCTGTATTCCTCGGGCATAACGAATTTTGTCTCCTTGAAGACATTCGTTATCTTCGTCTCCTCCTTTTTTCCGCAGGAGGGGAATGCGGTGGCGGTGAGCAGCAATGCCATTCCCGCCGCCAGTATTTTCTTAAATTTCATGAATAGTTACCAAACCTTTCAAGCCAAAGGAGCGAATGAACGCCCCTCGGAAATTTTAATTTTATTAAAAGGATCATGTTTGGCTCTCGCCGCATTTTTCGGCTTTGATCTTTGCCTTGCGCCGTCTGTCCTGTTGGAATTTCTCCCAACCGTCCGAAAGCTTGCCTTTGACGAAATCGAAGAATCTCTTTCTTCTACGGTAGCCAAGAATTATCTCTATTATAATAATGATAGAAATTATCACGATCGGGATGAGCTTGCCGAGGAAAAGAAGTGAGGCACGGTCAGCTAAGATGACTGCGGTGTTCTCCCAGTACGGATATGCCACGAGCTTCGTGCGCACCGAACGCCTTGATGAATCTTTCAAAAGTGCGAACAGTCCGCTGTCCGAAAATCTCGATGAGTTTTCGACATATTCGACATACTCTTCCCTGACACCGAGCGCACCTTTAAAAATATCCGCGGCAAAATCCTTTACCGGGTCGGGCATACAGACCTCGACACAGGTGATGCTCAGCTCGCCGCTCAATTCTTCGAGCAGCGAATAGCTCATATAAATTCGCGGATTTTCGCCGTAAAATTCGGAATATTCCCCATCTATATCGCAGACACCTGCGATATAGCAGGTCTTTCCGTTTACTTGAAGCGTTTTTCCCGCGACATTCGGCGAACCGAAGAACTGCCACGCGACATTGTTGTCGATCACGATGGTATCGTTCAATACCCTGTCATAGGTGTCGATATAGCTTCCCGACAAAAGCTTCAGTCTGTGAAACAGGAAGAAATCCGCTCCGACTCCCATTGCAGTCGCGCTGAGTCCGGATTTTTCGGTCATTCCGGTCTCCTGATTTATTTTTGAGACCATGACCTTCGACTCCGCGCTGTAGGAATAGCTGTAGAGCCGCGCATTTTCGTTCGCTTCGAGAGAGGCTTCGAGCAGCGATGAATCAATATTCGATGTCATCGACTGTAGTATCGAGCTTTCATCGACATTGGCATTCGGAGAGATGAACGCCGACAGCTGTGCATACCGCTCTCCGTCAGCCGCCCAGCGATCGACCATCAACTGAGCATCCAGCCGACTGCCGAGCGAATTTTGTATCAGCGTGAATATCCCGATAGTGACAAGGCATACTACCGTCAAAATTCCTGCCGTTATCTGAAATCTCTTCATAGCTTTATTTTGAAGTTTCCGCCATTCTCACCTGCATACCTGCGGAAATAGGCTTGGTGGAGGTGGTTATTATGAATTCGCTGCCCATTACGCCCGAAACAGCCGAATTAGTGTCATCCGATGCCAATACCGTGACATCGACACGCTTTGCAATATATCTGTTGCCGAGCGGACTCGACTTCGCTTCGACCGCAAGTATGAACTTGCCGTTGTTGTCCTCGCGGACTGCCGAATTGGGAACGACAGTATCATAGGTCTGACCCTTTTCGCCGATGGTGATGTTGAGGCTCTGTCCTACCGTAAGGTCACCGGTCAAAGCTATCGTTGCGATCTTGTTCTGTCCCGGATTCTTCGGGTCATTTTGGATAGCCTTGATAGTTCCCGAAATATTCGACCACCAGTTGTTCGATATTGTGACCTCATCACCTGCGCGGACACGCTTTGCCTGCTCCGAGGTAAGATTGATCTCACAGGAATATCCGAGATCGGTAACGACTATCTCACAGAGAGTCTGACCCATTGAGGTCTCGGTTCCGTTTGCGACAGAAAGCGAGGTTATCTGTCCGTCTATATCTGCAACGATCTTCGCATCGACCGAATTTGCCTCATATTTTTCGACAAGCTCCTTCTGCTCGTTTATGTCGGCGATAAGCTCATCGACTTCGAGCTGATCACGCTGATCCTGTAGCGAATTTTCCTCTTTCTTCTTTGAAAGATTGTGCTGAAGGGTCGCAAGCTCCTGTTCAAGAGCCTTGATCCTTTCATTCTGCGCATCTATGTCGCCTATACTGTCAAGCTCGTTCTTTTCATCATTCTTATCCGCAATAGATTCGTTGACCGCTTCGAGCTTTTCGTTGAGAGCTTCGACCGCTGCTTCGCATTCTTCGAGCTGATCGAGATATGTAAGTGAATCATATGCGGTCTTCGCAGCAGTATATTCGCTCTTGCGCTTGTCAAATTCATTTGTTGCATTAGTCAGAACTGTAGTCGCGGCATTCTTGTTCTTTGTCGCCGTATCGAGACGCTTCTTGACCGATTCGCTGCCCGAAACATTTTCGAGCTGAGTTTTTAATTTTTCGAGCTTTTCGTTGTAGTCCTCCATCTGACGATCATAGACCAGCTTCTTGTCCGCCTTCGTCTGCGAATAGGACGCTACCAACGCATCATATTTTTCCTTTCGGGTCTCGGTCTCGGCACGCCATCTTTCGACCGTATCATAGTTGCCCGAACCCTGATTGTAGAGTGCCAATGCGCTGTTGTATCTGAAATCGGCATCTACCCATGCGTCATATGCTTCATCGATCTCGTCATCGATCTTCTTTATCGCGATCTCATAGTCCTCTTTGTATCGGCTGATCGTCTTTTCAAGCTCTGCGATCTGTTCTTCAAGAGCCGATGCGGATACCGATGATCCGTCAGGCATAAGGAGCGAATATGCTTCGGAAGCCTTTACATATTCGGCTTCCGCCTTTTCGAGTGCGGCTTCGGCAGCTTCCTTGTTTGCAGTCGCGGCTTCGTATGCCGACTTCGCCGCTTCAAGCTCTGCCTGTGCGGCAGTTATTCTGTCGGAAGTCGAAGTTCCGTCGAGCGAAATATCGGCAGCCTGAGCCTTGAGCTGAGAGATCTTGTTGTTGTATGCGGTGATCTCCTTGGTAAGCTGCTTTTGCTCAGCAGTGAGCAACTTTATCTCGGCTTCGAGAGCATCGAGCACAGAGGAATCTCCGCTGACCTTTGAAAGTGCATCCTTCGCCTTTCTAAGCTCATCGCTCTTCTGAGATATTGCAAGCTCATCCGAATAGTAGTCAACTCCCGATTCGAGCAGCTTCAGTTTGTACTGCTTTTCGAGCGAAGCCAAGGTCTCGCGTGCAGTTTTGAGCTGTGTGGATTCTGCATCTTCGAGATAGAAAAGCACATCTCCGGCGACAACATCCTGTCCCTCCTTGACTACGACCGACAGCACCTTTCGGGTTTCATCGATCGTGATCTTGTGAGTTGCATTCGCCTTTACACTTGCAGTAGTTCTGATCTTCGATGTGATACTGCCCGACTGACTGTACTGTGCCGCTACCTCGGGCAGCGAATAATTCATTATCGTATTCGAGAAGAAGGTTAGGATAAGCATTATCACAAGGAATATGATTATCGCATTCTTGACCCAACCGCGTCTGTTCATATAATGACCATAGCTTTCGTAAAGAGAAAGCTCCCTTTCCGCCCCATTCGGAGCATGGTTTTAAGAAAATTAAATTAATATCTGTCCGTCTTATCCCTTGATACCGCCCGAATATGCTATGCCATCGACCAGATAATCCTCGGAATATAGGAATATCAGCAGAGTCGGTATCATATAAACGACCGCAACGGCAAATGCAAGTCCGGCATCCTCGGTGTTGACCTTTGATAGAAATACCGAAAGCGGATGCAGCTCGGAATCGGCGAGAAGAATGAGCGGCTGCTCGACCATGTTCCAATAGTCGATAAACACAAGGATTATGACCGAATAGATCGTTCCCTTGCAGAGCGGCATAAATATCCGCGAGAATATCTGAAATTCATTCGCTCCGTCGAGCTTCGCCGCTTCGACCATCGCCTTCGGTATCCTGCGCATGAATTTCGTCAGGATGAAGACCGAGAACGGTGCGAATATTCCGGGCAGGATTATCGCCCAGCGTGTATCGAGTATGTTCAGCCATTTCGAAACGAGATAGTTCGGAACGAGCGTGACCTGATACGGCATCAGCATAAGTATGACATAAACGAAAAATACTCCGTTCGCAAGCTTCGAGCGATTTCGCGCAAAGCAGTAGGAAGCACCCGCGGCAACTATCACCTGCCCTGCCACTATCGGGACTGTGAGTATCACAGAGTTCCAGAATTTCAAAAGATATGCCGGACTTGTGATGAATGCCGTTTTATACTGTCCGAAGCTCACCATATCGGGGATGAACTTCAAATTTACCTTTTCGGATATATAGGTCTTCGCATCCGAGCTTGCGTTCGAAAATATCTGACCGTAGTTCGCCGAGATCTCGGTGGTTGACATGAACGAATTCGTTATCGTCAGCACCGTCGGCATTAGGAAGAGTATCGCGAAAAATCCGACGATCACGAAGGTCAGCCAGTCGAGCATACGCTCACGGCGTTTCTTGACCGCACGCTTTTTCCGCTGTTGTTCGATAGATAATTCTTTCATTCGGAAATGTCCTCCTCCATTTTATTGTCACCGAGGAAGAGCGCACCGATCAGTATCGCCATGACAAGGCTCATTATTACCGCCGCCGCCGAAATCTTCTGATAGTCGAGCGAACCGAAGGTGTTGTTCATGAAGTGCTGGAGCATATACATCTTGCCGTATGGATAATCTCCGGTGAGCAGATATACCTCGCGGAATATCTTGAACGAGTTGATTATGCTCATCAGTGTCACGAAAAGCACGGTCGAGGTCAGGTATCTCAGCTTGATCTTGTAGAATATCTGCCATTTTGACGCGCCTTCGAGAGTCGCGACCTCAATGACATCGTTCGGAATATTCGAAAGTGCCGCCATGAAAAGTATCATATTGTACCCCAGATTTTTCCAAACAAACAGCACGACAACGACTATTTGCGACATATCCGACTTCATCCAGTCGATCTTGTCAGCTCCGAATACCGCAAGCACTTCGTTGACCGCACCGTTATAGTGAAACATTACCTGCCAGATGAGTATGATCGAAGCGACCGGTACCATCATCGGCGACAGGAATATCGTCCGCAGATTCGATTTGTACGGCACATTTCGTTCGAGCACTATAGCGAGTATCAGCGGAAGTATCACCGCAAGCGGCACAGCCATCGCCGAGAAGGTTATCGTGTTCTTTGCCGCACGCCTGAACGCGGAATTTTTCAAAAGGTTTATGAAATTGTCTAAAAATACAAATTCCTTATTTATCGGGCTGTCAACGACCGAATAGAATATAACCACTATGAACGGGATTATGTAAAAGGTGAGAAGTCCGATAATACTGGGCAAAGCGAAGCAGTTCACCGACCTTCTTTCAGCTTTTTGTACCTTTGAGAGCTTGGATGCCTTGTTTTTCGGCGGTCGCTCGACCTTTTTTGGCACATTCATCTTTTTTGTCAATATGATTCCTCGATTCTGATTGGATTTCTTGCGGCATTTGAAAAATGCCTGCGCTTTCTACTAAGATAGACGCACAAATAACAAAAAAGTTCCCGAATCCTTCAAAAAAATCCGGGAACTTTTTAATAATCAGAGTTCGACTTCTACCATCAGCGGATAGTGATCGGACATATACATTCCGTCACGCTCATCGCGGCAGACTGTCAGCGAATTGCATTTCGTGTCGGCATCTGCGAATATGTAATCCATCTTTATAGTGTAGGTCTTGTCGGCATCGGGCTTGAGTCCGCGACCGAAATTGTGGAAGGTTATGCCCGAATCGGCAGTCAGATCGACCAGCGGAGTGCCGGCATATTCGAGCATCGACTGAACCGAGACTTCATCCGGCGAGGCGTTGAAATCTCCGGTGATGAAGGTCTTCATGAAGGACCGCTGATTGTTCTCACTGACCTTCTGTAGCACCTGATTGCAGGCAAGCGCACGCGCATATTTTCCGATATGGTCGGTGTGCAGATTGTAGAATCTGAAGGGCGCGCCGTCACGCGGCTTGAGAGTGACCCATGTGCATATTCTCGGGCAGCCCGACTGATCGCCCGAATAGCGTGAGCCGGGAACATCCGGGGTTGCCGAAAGCCAGAAGGTCTGGAGATCGCAGAGGAAGAACTTGTCCTTTTTGAAAGCAATGCAGACCGCTTCGTCATCGCGCTGTCTTCCGCGTCCGCCGCCGACAACATAGTAATCCTTGAGATTTTCGATCAGCCACTCATACATATGCGGACGTATCTCCTGGAATCCGATAATATCCGGCGAATAGAAGTCGAGCTTCTCGGCTATATACGGGCGGCGGTTCGTAAAGGAATTGATACCGTCCGATTCGCAGTCGGTGCGAAGGTTGTAGGTCATGAATTTGTATACTGCCATTTTTTATAACTGCTACCGCTTTTTGCGAAAGCATCCTTTCTGCTCAAATAAGAGCTTTGTTTTTTCACTGTGTGCTATATATAATTATTGAAGGAAAATGTCGAAAATCATATCTTGACTATTCCCAGAGCATCGAGCACCGAGGAGATCAGAATGAGAAGTATGCAGATCGGAGCGATGTATTTTATCATCACAACGAAAAGCTTCTTTCGCGGAAATCTTCCGGTAAGCTCGATCTCATCGGTCAGAGCCTTAGGCGTAATGACATATCCGACAAATATGCAGGTGAGGAACGCGACTATCGGCATGAGAACGCTGTTCGAGATGAAGTCAAAGAAATCGAGCATCTGGAAGCCGAATATCGTAAAATCGCCCATCACTCCGTATCCGAGTGTCGAAATGAGTCCGAGAACTACAGAAATTCCGAGGACAATGAAGGAAGCAGTCTTTCGACCGAGCTTCCACTTGTCGCGGACTATCGAAACCACCGTTTCCATCAGCGAGATCGATGAAGTCAGCGCGGCAAAAAATACCAAAAGGAAGAAGAGTGCGCCGATCAGCGTGCCGCCCTTCATGCTCTCGAACACCTTCGGCAGAGTCACGAACATAAGTCCCGGACCTTTTCCGAGAGCCGCCTCATCACCGCCTGAAAATGCGAAGACCGACGGGATTATCATAAGTCCGGCAAAAAATGCAATGCCGGTATCGAATATTTCGATCTGTGCGACCGAGGATTCTATCGAAACGTCCTTTTTCATATACGAGCCGTAGGTTATCATTATGCCCATCGCCAGCGACATCGAATAGAACAGCTGTCCCATCGCCGCCAAAACGGTCGTTATCGAAAATTTCGAGAAATCGGGCTTCAAATAATAGATAACTCCGGCAGACGCTCCGGGCATACATATCGAATATACCGCAACGATTATCGTAAGCAGGATAAGGATGGGCATCATTATCTTCGACATCTTCTCTATTCCCTTGTCAACTCCGAGCAGAACGATGGCTGCCGTAAGTCCGAGGAATATCGCAAACCACAAGATAGGCTCGCCGTTGCTCGAAATGAACGAAGAAAAATAATCGTCCGAAACAGTATCAGCCGCGCCGCCGCTCACGAATGCAAAAAAGTATTTCGTGACCCAGCCACCTATGACCGAATAGTAAGGCAGGATTATCATCGGGACTATCGAGCCGAGCGTGCCGATAAATCCGAAGCGTTTGTCGAGTGCTCTGTATGCACCTATCGCGCTCAGTCCGGTCTTTCGTCCGATAGCGATCTCGGCAGACATCAGCGCATAGCCGAAGGTCACGGCTAAAATGACGTAGATCAGCAGAAATATTCCGCCTCCGTATTTTGCAGCAAGGTACGGAAACCGCCAAATATTTCCGAGACCGACCGCCGAACCGGCGGCAGCAAGAACGAATCCGATCTTGCCGGAGAAGCTGCTTCTGTTTTGGCTCATAAAGTACTCCTGTAGATATAAATTTGCCGAAAACGCATAGCATCATGGCATCATTATATATTATTATATCATACTTTTTAACAAAATTCAAGCCTTTTTTTGAATTTTCTCGAAAAGTTCCATTCAAAACAAAAGTCCGAGAAGCTCCCGGACTTTAATATTAAATTTAAGCTGTGACTATGCTTGCGGCATCCTGAAGCTTAAGATATTCGACAGCCTCGTCGCGCATCTTGTACTTGAGGATCTTTCCGGCAGCGTTCATCGGGAAGTGATCGACGAAGCGAACATATCTCGGGGTCTTGTGCTTTGCCATATGGGTGCGGCAGAACTCCTTGATCT
>CAZRVL010000050.1:0-15292 GCA_964603455.1 uncultured Lachnospiraceae bacterium | reverse complement strand
GGCGGAGGACGCGCCGACTACGGAATGCTTCCGTATGCCGATCGTGTGAACCGCTCGGACAATGCCGATCCGATAGATGTTATGCTCCTTCACGAAGGTTATTCGACACTGTTTGTACCTAAGCTTGCCGGCGGTGCCGGAAATGTTGCACCTTCTCCGAACTATACAAATAAGCGCACCTCGCCGCTCGACTTCCGTATCAACAGCGGAATGACCGGCTCGATGAGCATAGGAGTAAATCTGCTTCACTCGGATCAGAACGAGCTTGACGCGCTCAAGGCGGCTGTGAGCCGCTTCAAGGAGCTGAGACCGGCGTTGCAGGATGCGTATGTTTACCGCATTGCATCGGCAAGAGAGAATCCGTATTCTGTTCTCCAGTATGTAAAGCGCGATAAGAGTCAGTTCACTTTGTTTGCATTTGCACACGGTATGCGCAAGTGGGATAGACAGACACCGCGATTCAGAATGCGCGGACTTGATCCGAAGGCTGTATATGTCAATGAAAACGGTCTGAAGCTGAGCGGTGCGGCACTTATGAACATCGGTGTGGAAATAGCTATGTTCGGTGACTATTTCAGTCAGACAGCTACTTGGACAAAGGAAAACTGATATTCTTATGCCATGCGCTGCCGATGATCGAAAATTTCGAAATCTTAATTTACAGCTTTTCAAAATTGAAAAGAACAAGGAAATTTTGATATAGTAAATCAAGCTCCGATAAGGGGCAGAAAGGAGACTTTTGCTTTGTGATGCTCGTCATCGCGTGCAAAAAGTCATGGTCATAATCAATTATGAAAAACGGAAAGATCGGATATGCTGTTGCAGGACTCGGAGTCGGAAAGGCACATGTCGATGCAGCGGCAGCGTATGACAGATGTGAATTGGTTGCAGTATGTGATCTGGTACAGGAAAAAATGGATAAGGTCGCAGAGCGTTATCCCGGAACGAAGACCTATTTAAGCTTCGATGAGATGCTAAAGGACGATGAGATAGATATAATAAGCATTGCGCTTCCGAGCGCGATGCACGCGGAATTTGCGGTAAAGGCGATGGAAGCCGGCAAGAACGTTTTAGTCGAGAAGCCGATAGATATTACAGTTGAAGCGGCTTTAAAGATCGAAGAGGCTCGTGTGCGTACCGGAATGGTTTGCGGAGTCGTTCATCAGAATCGCAACAATGCGGTTATGAAGCCGATAAAGGAAGTAGTTGATTCCGGCAGACTCGGAAAGCAGGTGCTCGGAACATTTGCGGTAAAGTGGTATCGAGATCAACATTATTATGACAACGGATGGCATGGAACTTGGGCTATGGATGGCGGCGGTTCGCTAATGAATCAGGCTGTTCACACGGTAGATCTTATGCAGTGGCTGATGGGAGATGTTGAATCTGTTCATTCACTCATGGGAATATATGAGCACGACATCGAGACTGAGGATATGACTGCGTCTGTCATAAAATTCAAGTCTGGTGCTGCTGCTACATTTGTAAGTACTACCTGTGCATATCCCGGACTCAGCACAGATATTCAGCTTTACGGCGAAGGCGGCTCTATAGAAGCTGATGCCGATATTCTCAAACGTTGGAGATTTAAGGATTCGGATGATGAGGAAGAGGAAGAAGAGGATATGCTCGACAGATACAGCGGAGGAAATAGAATCGCGGCAAAGGCAGATCCCACACTTGTTACCGGACACGCTTCGATGGTCGAGGATATAGTTGACGCTGTAGCCGATAAACGCGATCCGCAGATAATGCCGCTCGAAGCAGTAAAGAGTGTAAGGATAGTAAATGCAATATACGAATCTGCAAGAAGCGGAAAGACTGTCGTTTTTGATTAAGGCTCATATAAAATACCCTCCGTGTGATCTCATACGGAGGGTCTGTCGTTATTGGTGTATGTAAATACCATTGCGTTTTTTGCGAATGCGAGACTAAAAAGCTCCGAGCACGGAGAGAAAGGATGCTTTCGATTGCGAGAGCGATGGTCAGATATGAATTTTTTTGCAAGAAGACCTGCGGCATTGTGCGCAGCGATAGCTCTTGTCATCTCACTTGTTTCGGCATATTTGGGCGCTGTCGGCAGGATCGCTCTGCTCATCGGCATAACTGTGGTATCTGTAGGAGCTACGATATATTTTCGCAGAAAACCTGAGCACAAGGTCGCGGAGCTTGATGGTTATATCTTTTCTATATTAGCCGGAATCATGTCGGTAATGCTGTTGTTCACGTCTATAGCACTGTATGATTTTAATGTCGGTAAATGCGAAAAGTATGCAGCCGAGAGTTCGGAGCATGATATACGTGCGATCATCGTTGATGTAAAGACCGAGACAGATTGGTATACTTCATATGAAATATCGCTTAAAGCTATAGACGGTAAGGGCTCTTTTGAATCCGGACTAATGATCTGCGAGGGTGAATATGGTCATCAGATCGGAGATGAGCTCGTATGCAAGGTCAATTTTGTCTCTCTTGATGAATTATATGCAAATTACGGTATGGATAAATATGATTTGATCGTAAAGGGCACACATTTTTCATGCAGACTAACAGAATCCGTAAACAAAGTCAAGGAGTCAGTCACTTTGCAAACACTCATATCGAAGCTGCGCAAAGAGATCGGTGCCGCTGTTTCGATCTTCTGCGATTCAAAAACTGCTGCGATAGTAAAGGCGTTGTTGCTTTCGGAACGGGATGAGCTTGGGATACTCAGGCGCGATATGTCGCGTTCGGGTGTTTCGCATTTGTTGGCATTGAGTGGAATGCACCTTTCGGTCATATGCGGAATGATAGATCTTTTGGCGAATAAATTCAAAATCCACAAATACGTGAGGATGACGCTTCAGATCATAGGAGCTGTCATAATGCTTGTCCTTTCTGCATTTACATATTCGCTTCTTCGTGCGGCTGTAATGCTTATATTGCTGAATATATCGCGCATGACTTTCCATGATCGCGATCCGTTGACTGCACTTTTTCTTTCTGCTTGGATAATAGCTTTTATTGATCCATCTTCTCTGGTGGATGTCGGATTTGAAATGTCATTTGCCGCAACGCTCGGTGTACTGCTTTCGGTGAATGCTGAACGTCCGATACGTATAAAGCTGAGAAAGATCACGAAAAAGAATGTGAAGGTAGCACTTGTTCGAGATATGTGTTTTTCGGTGATCACATGCATTGGTGCGATGTTTGGAGTATTTATGCTCCAATGGCTGCATTTCGGCGAAATGTCACTTTTTTCACTTCCTGCAACGATAATATTTTCGCCGATATTTTCAGCTATGCTTTGGCTGATAGTTCCGTATGCGGCAGCATCGCTTTTAAATATGGGCAGGCTCGCGACAGTTATCGGCGGACTCATAGCACCGCTTGCCGATCTTACACGTGCCATATCTTCTGCAATGTCAAAATGTCATGCGGTGATCTCGCTAAGATACCGATTCGTCCCGATATTTGTAATTCTTTTTATAATTGCCGTCATAATTATACGAAAACACAAAAATATAGGTTATATAAAGGTGCTTGGAATATTTACGGTGTTTGCAGTAGCCTATGTCGGAACGGTCGGAATGTATGATAGCTACAGAAAAGGGAATAACGAGCTTTATTTTGTGAACTACAAAACAAATGACGCGGCTTTGATATATTCCGGCGGAAGATGTATGCTTATTGATATAAGCTCTGGGTCTTCGCCTATGATGAATTGCGTATCCGAAAAAATGAATATAAGCTGTATGACCGAGATAGACACTCTTATGCTGACTCATCTTCACCGCTCTCATGCGGTCATGCTGACACAATTATGCAGTAATATGCTTGTTCGCAGAGTATTGATACCTGTACCGAGCAGTGAATATGAGATTGCGGCTTCATATGCTGTAAATGAAGCGGCTCAAAAGGTCGGTGCGATTGTTGAATATTATCCATCTGAAAATGCCTTGATAGAATATGAAAATATAAGTATAGGTCTTCCTTATATAGGAAAATTGAAGCGTTCAACGCATGAGCTTATCGGTATATATTTCGATCTCGGAGCTCGAAATATATTTTATTCCGGATCATCTGTTTGGGAAACCGAATACGATATAAATGCTGATACAATCGTGGTCGGAACGCACGGTCCGAAGGTTAAGACCGATCCAAGCTTTGATGTGCCTGAGATTTTGCCGATTTATGACGCAAAATTCAACGTCAGGATGAAAAAGTAACAATTTTTGAAAATTTACAATGTATGAGTTGAAAATTTCGCCTGAGTGGTGTAAAATAAAGTAATGCAAATATAAAGTAAGGATTGGCTTTTAAAAGGCGATTTTAAAGAAAGGATTATCATAAAATGAGTCTTCAGAGCATTACAGCAGCCGATGGAGTCAGACTTCATTATCTGCCGATCGATAAATTTAAGACAAATTTCATGTCGGTCTCCTTCATCGCTCCGCTTGAAGCCGGCACGAATGCAAAAAATTCATTGATACCGAATATTCTTTTGCGTGGGACACAAAAATATCCGGATATGGCGGCAATAAATAAAAAGCTCGATTATCTGTATGCTTCGGGGATCTCCACAAGATGTTCAAAGCGCGGAGAATTGCAGGTGTTCGGATTTTGTGCCGATATGCTTGATTCTTCATATGCCATGCGCGGAGAAAACCTGGTAAATGAGATCACAGATATACTTGAAGAGCTGATATTTCATCCTATTACCGTGAACGGTGCATTTGACCCGTACTATGTCGAGAGCGAAAAGCAGAATCAGATCGATGCGATAAATTCGATAGTGAATAATCCGGCGTATTATGCCTTCAAACGCTGTGTTGATGAGATGTGCGCAGATGAACGCTTTGGGCTGAGTGAAGTCGGAACGGTCGAGGATACCGAAAAATGCACTCCCACCGAGCTGTATGAGCATTATAAATATGCTTTGAAGCATTATCCTGTCGAGATATTTTTTGTCGGTCAATGCGATGTCGAAGCACTCACCGAAAATATACGCAGAATGTTTTCATATGAGCGCGAGCCGATAGCTTTGCCGAAGACAAATGTCATAAGACGTGCTGATACGGCACGAAGAATAGATGAGGATATGCCGGTAAATCAGGGTAAACTGGTTATCGGAATGCGTTCAGGTGTTTCGATATACGATGAGGATTATCCGGCGGTCATACTGTTCAATGCGATATTCGGTGGCTCGGTGACATCGAAGCTGTTTATGAATGTGCGTGAAAAAATGAGTCTTTGCTATTATTGTCAAAGCGCATATGAAGCACCGAAGGGGCTTTTGATGATCCAGTCGGGTATAGAAAATTCAAATCGCGAGATCGCCGAAAAGGCGGTATTCGATCAGCTTGAAGCTGTGAAAAACGGTGATTTCACCGATGAGGAGCTTGATGCTGCGCTGATCTCGATAATCAGCGGATATAATGAGCTTTCGGACAGTGCAAGAGGGCTCGAAGGGTGGTATTTGGGGCGTATTATTTTGTGCATTGACGGCGATCCTTGCGATATGGTCGAAAGACTTAAAAAAGTCAAGCGCGAGGATGTTATAAGGGCTTCAAATATGCCGACAACAGATGTTATATACTTTTTGAACGGCACGCTCGAAGTAGAGGAGGATGAGGATGATTGACTTCACCGTTAAGAAAAATGAATTTCTGCGCGAAGAATATTACCGTTTCAAGCACAAAAGCGGACTTGAGGTCTGCGTTTTCCCAAAAAAGCTGACGACTTCGTATGCGATATTTGCGACAAGATACGGCTCGGTTGACAACCGATTCAAATTATCCTCAGACAAGGAGTTCACTTCTGTACCTGACGGGATTGCGCACTATCTCGAACACAAGCTTTTTGAAAATCCGAACGGAGAGGATACGATCACGCTTTTTGCCAAAAACGGTGCAAATGCGAATGCTTATACCTCCACTAATATGACAGCATATCTGTTTTCCTGCACGTCAAAGTTTTACGAATCTCTCGGAATATTGCTCGACTTTGTAAAAAAGCCGTATTTCACCGAAGAAACGGTTGAAAAAGAACGTGGGATAATTGCTCAGGAAATAAAGATGTATGAGGATCATCCGACACGGGCGGCATATCAGATGATGCTTGAAAATCTGTATGAGAAGCACCCGGTGAGGATAGATGTTGCCGGAACTGTGGAGTCTATAGGCAATATCACAGCTGACATACTCTATGAATGCTACAGAGTATTTTACAACCTTTCAAACATGGTGCTCATAGTTTGCGGAGATGTGGATGTAGAGGCTGTGAACGAGGTCTGCGATAAATATTTGAAATATGAGCAGCCTGTCGAGATAATACGTGAGCATCCTACTGAAAAGCCAAGTGTTGCGAAAGCATATTCAGAACGTAGTATGCAGGCTGCAAAGCCGATATTTGCGATAGGAATGAAGGATACCGATATACCGGCAGATGGATATGGCAGAATGAAACGCTATGCCGGATTTAGCATACTTAATGATCTGCTGTTCGGAAAGTCGGGTGAATTTTACAATCGGCTGTACGAAGAAGGACTTTTGTCAAGTCAGTTCGATTTCGGATATGAATCGAGTGCGGATTATGCCTTCAACGGTCTTTACGGCGAATCATCAGAGCCTGAGATGGTATTTGAACGCTTGAAGGATATGTGCGAGAGGGCTAAGGTCAATATTGATGAAGAAGACTTTGAACGCTCAAAGCGTGCGCTTTATGCGTCTATGGTAAAATGTTTTGACAGTACGGATGAGATCGCAAACAGTTTTCTCAACTATGAGATCGAGGATGGAGATATACTTGATTATACAGACATTTTAGCCGATGTGACTATAGAGGATGTAAAAGCTTTGGCAAAAGAACTTTTTGTAAATGAAAAATATACGCTCGCGGTCGTTAAACCGCTAAAGGAGAAAAGTTAAATGGGAAATCTGATTTCGTTCCCCGGACTTGGCATCGAAGCGTTTGAGGTGAATCCTGTCGCCATAAGCATTTTCGGCTACGATATAATGTGGTACGGAATAATCATAACTCTGGCTATGGTCGTTGGATTCTTTGTGGCAAAGCACAATGCCAAATTTGAGAAGATCAAAAATGATGATGTGCTTGATCTTGCGATATTCCTGATAATATTTTCAATGGTAGGCGCGAGACTTTATTATGTACTTATGAAGCTCGAAAGCTTTGATTCATTCTGGGATGTGATAAATGTGCGCCGCGGAGGACTTGCCGTATTCGGAGGAGTCGGTGCCGGTGCTTTGACTGTATTTATCGTATCTAAGGTCAAAAAGATAGCTACCGGAAAAATGTTCGATATGGTCGCTCCCGGACTGATAATCGGACAGGTCATAGGACGCTGGGGGAATTTCATGAATGCGGAGGCTCACGGCGGAGAGACCGATCTCCCGTGGAGAATGGGGATACAGTATGCCGGCTCGGCAGTCACTAAGTATTATCATCCGACCTTCCTTTACGAATCACTCTGGAATCTTGTCGGATTTGCGATAATGATGGCATTTTATAAAAAGAAAAAATTCAATGGGCAGCATGCGATATTTTACATGATCTGGTATGGTTTCGGAAGATTTTTTATCGAAGGACTCAGGACAGACAGTTTATATTTCATGAAGTCGGTGTTCGGTGAGACAATAAGGATCTCACAGGTAGTCGGAGCGGCAATATTCGTTATCGGTATAATTGCTATGATCATCGGGTTTGCAAGAGCGAAGGACAAGGCACTTGATGATGCGGCGTATGAACGTGTTTATTCTTCCGAACGCGATGCTGTGATCGGCATAATAGACCGTGAAAATGAAAATTTTGCAGTAAATGCAGAGAATAATGCAGACGATAAAAAAGATCCGAACACAGGATCGGAAAACGAGGAAGAAAATGGCGAAGATAATTGACGGAAAACAGATTTCCAAGGAAGTACGCGCCGAGATCGCCGCGGAGTGCGCATTACTCAAGGAAAAGGGCATAGTCCCTGGGCTTGCGGTCATCATAGTCGGAACAGATCCGGCATCACAGGTCTATGTTCGTAACAAGAAAAAGGCTTGTGAAGAGGTCGGATTTCATTCTGAGGTCTACGAATTGCCCGAAAGCACAACAGAAGAGGAGCTTTTGGCACTTGTGAATCGTCTCAACGGTGATGATAAGATCAACGGAATATTGGTTCAGCTTCCGCTTCCGAAGCATCTTGACGATAAGATAATAATCGATCATATTGATCCCAAGAAGGATGTTGACGCATTTCATCCGATAAATGTCGGAAAAATAATGATCGGCGAGTATGATTTTCTGCCGTGTACTCCTGCCGGAGTTATGGTTTTGCTTGAAAAGAGCGGCATAGATGTGTCCGGAAAAGAGTGCGTGGTGCTCGGACGCAGTAACATAGTAGGAAAACCACAGGCAATGCTGTTGCTCCATGCGAACGGTACTGTCACGGTATGTCATTCGAAAACAAAGAATCTTTCCGATGTTACAAGGCGCGCAGATATTATTGTCGCAGCTATAGGCAAGGCTGATTTTATCACCGGTGATATGGTAAAGGACGGCGCGGTGGTAATCGATGTCGGAATGAACCGCAGAGCAGATGGAAAATTGACCGGAGATGTGGATTTTGCTTCGGTTGAACCGAAGGCTTCGTATATAACCCCTGTTCCGGGCGGAGTAGGTCCTATGACTATCACGATGCTGTTAAAAAACACTCTTACCGCAGCCAAGCGACAGGCGGAATGAAAAAATAAAGCTGACCCTCCGGCGCAAAGCCGCTTCGGAGGGTCATTTATGTGAATTTATATTGACAAAATCCCAAAAGTGTGCTACAATATAGATATGGAAATGTTATTTTTAACTTTCATATCATCTAAAATAACAATACGAAAGGACAAGATCAATGAATTCATCACGCAGAAGAGCTATAAAGGATATGCTTTCCGAGAAACCGTTTGTTTCGTTAAAGGAACTCGAAGCTGCATTCCCGGATGTGTCAAGCATGACCTTGAGACGGGATATTGAGTATTTCGAACAGCACGGCGACGCTATAAAGGTTCGGGGTGGTGCGCGTTCGATGAAATTTATTACGACATCGATGGAGGATTCCTATCATAAGCGTTTGGGAGAGAACATCGATGCAAAGGAGCGTATAGCCAAGCGTGCGCTCGAACTTATAGAGCCGGGACATTCCATATTTTTGGATGCGGGTACGACCGTGCTGCGTCTTGCCGCATTGATGCCGGATGAGCGAAGCAATATAACGACTACCGGTCCGAATATCGCGCTTGAGCTTATAAAGAAGACTCAGCCGATAGTAAATCTTGTGGGTGGAATGATAAACCGCGATAATATATATATATCGGGAAATCAGGCAATGGCTTTTCTCGAATCCGTAAATATCGACATGGCAATAATCTGTCCGTCGGGATTTTCTTTGAAGAATGGTTTCACCAGCGGAAATTACTCCGAATGCGAGCTTAAGAGAATGGTCGTCAAGAAGGCTCGCAGTGTAGTCGTACTTATGGATTGCTCAAAGCTCGAACGAACGCTGCCGTATACCTTCTGCCGTCTCGATGAAATAAATACCATTATAACGGATGATCTGCTTCCAAAGGAAGTCAGTGATGCTGCAAGAGCTGCCGGGGTCGAGGTAATAGTTGCAGAATAAAGGTCATCTAATTTTTAGGAAAGGTTGACATTAAATGCCAAGGAGTCAGTTTATTGACCCGAAAGAGGTTTTAAATAGTGGGGCGATTCGATTTGAGGACATTCCGATAAACAGCTACTCAAAAACGCCGGAAGAGGAAAGTCTTTTGTATTCAAAGGGGGATATGCTCCGCATATATCGTGATATGCGCATAATACGCGAGTTTGAAACCATGCTCGGAGAGATCAAAACGAACTCAGTCTACAATGGAATACATTACTTTAATCCCGGACCGACGCATCTCGCAATAGGAGAAGAGGCGGCTTCGGTCGGAGCGGCATATTTTCTTGATGCTTCAGATTTCATTTTCGGCTCACACCGAAATCATGGCGATGTTATCGCAAAAGGGCTTTCTGCATTTGAAAAGCTCGGAGATGACGAGCTTTCGAATATTATTGAGGAATATTTCAGCCGCGAAGCACTGAAAGCAGTTGAAAAAAGCAATAACGATATAAGAGATACTGCGATAGATCTGCTGCTTTACGGAACGCTGTCTGAGATATTTGCAAAGGATACCGGATTCAACCGCGGACTTGGCGGTTCAATGCACGTTTTCTTTACTCCGCTCGGAATATATCCGAACAATGCGATCGTAGGCGGAGCTGCACCGATGGCGCTCGGAGCTGCTATGTATAAGCGCATAAACAAGAAGAAAGGAATAGTCGTTGCCAATATCGGTGATGGTGCGTGCGGACGCGGTTCTGTGCTTGAAGCTATGAATATGTCAGCTATGGATCAAGTCAAAAAGCTCTGGAACGATATTGACAGACCGGTTGGACTTCCGATACTTTTTAATATATTCGACAATTTTTATGGCATGGGCGGACAGACTGTCGGCGAAACTATGGGCTTTTCAATGCTGGCAAGAATCGGCGCTGGCATAAATCCTCAGCAGCTGCATTCGGAACGCATAAACGGAAATGATCCATTCGCGGTGATTGATGCTGTTAAGCGTCAAAAGGAGCTTTTAACGTCAGGAGAAGGTCCGGCTATGCTTGACATAGTGACTTATCGAACTGTAGGTCATTCCGCTTCAGATCCGTTCAGCTATCGGACTGCTGAGGAGCTTGAAGAGTGGAAAAAATATGATCCGATAAAAAATTATCGTGAAAAGCTGATCTCATGCTCAGTTGCTTTTGAGGATGAGCTTGATAAGATAGATCGTGAGACTGTGCAAAGGATCGAACGGATATGTTCTTTGACAGTTGATGAAAGTGTCTCGCCCAGAATGGATCTTAAGAGACATTCGGATGAAATATCAAGACTTATGTTTTCGGACGAACACACCGTATCTATGGATACATCACGCATGGCAGATATGCTTATGGCAGATGAAGAAAATCCGCGCATAAGGGCGATAAGCTCTAAATCGCGCTCTGCATTCGATGATTTAGGTGTTTCGGTCGAAAGCGGAAAATATGTTGAGCTGCGCGATGCACTTTTCGAAGCGGTCTATCATAAATTCAAAACAGATCCTACATTCATAGCATACGGTGAAGAGCATCGCGATTGGGGCGGTGCGCACGGAGTGTACGTGGGACTGACCGAGGCTGTGCCATATCACAGATTCTTCAATTCTCCAATATCCGAGGCGGCGATAGTTGGATCGGCGGTCGGATACGCCATGTGCGGAGGAAGAGCACTTGTAGAACTTATGTATGCCGATTTCCTTGGATGTGCGGCGGATGAGCTGTTCAATCAGGCTGCCAAATGGCAGGCGATGTCGGGAGGTATGGTGAAGCTGCCGCTTGTTGTGAGAGTGACTGTCGGCTCTGAATACGGCGCACAGCATTCGCAGGAGTGGACTGCACTCACAGCACATATCCCTGGGCTAAAGGTCGTTTACCCTGCCACGCCGTATGACGCGAAGGGACTTATGAACACCGCACTTTCCGGAACAGATCCGGTAGTATTTTTTGAAAGCAAACGGATATATGATGTCGGAGAGATATTCCATGAGGGCGGAGTTCCGAGAGAATATTATGAGATCGAGTTAGGAAAGCCGGATATAAAACGTTCAGGCTCGGATGTGACGATATTATCGATAGGTGCAGTTCTGTATCGTGCGGTAGAAGCGGCAGATATACTGCTTGAGAGGTATTCGATTTTTGCTGAGGTAATAGATGCGCGTTCGATAGTTCCTTTTGATTATTCATTGGTCATAGAATCTGTGAAAAAGACAGGTCGGATTTTGATCGTCGGCGATGGATGTGAGCGCGGCTCGGTCATGAAGGATATGGCGGCAGATATTAACGAATTTGCATATTCTTATTTGAAAGCACCCGTTGCAGTACTCGGTGCAAAAAATCAGATAATCCCGTGCTATGAGCTTGAAGAATATTTCTTCCCGCAGCCGGATACGATCATTGATGTCATAGCAGATAGGCTGATACAGATAGAAGGGCGCGGAAAAAATGCGGATTTATCGCAAAAAGCACGACTTGAACGTGCCGCACGCGGAGTATGATGTCAAAAAACAAAAAATATTAAAAAAATTATTCCGAAAACACTTTACTTTTTCACAAAAATATAGTAAAATAATAGTGAGATAAAATTTCCCAAGGTCGAGATCAATTTTTCGATCAAGCGGTAGACTTCCGCTTAAACAACAATGAAAGGAGCTTTCGCGCTTGCGAAAGCTATGGTGCTAAAAAATGAACAAACTTAATGATGAAAAGCTCGATTTCCTATTTAAGGGCATTCTTACTCTCAATACGGTCAGCGAATGCTACAGCTTCTTTGAAGATCTTTGCACGGTAGCAGAGCTTCAGGAGATGTCAAAGCGTCTTCTCGCGGCTAAGATGCTCAAAAACAATTATATTTACACAGATATTGCCGAGAAGACAGGTCTCAGCACCGCAACTATCAGTCGCGTCAATCGCTGCCTTAAATACGGAAGCGACGGATATATAACGATCCTCGATCGCCTTGAACGCATAGAGCGCAGCAAGTAATATGGAGAGAGCATATTCTTCATTAGCTTCGGTATATGATAAGCTGAATGAAGGTGTTGACTATTCGGGATGGGCGGATTTTATAGAATCGAGACTCGAAAAATATTTCGGTAGGCGTCCTGAGTCCATACTTGATCTTGCTTGCGGAACAGGTGCGATGACTGTAGAATTGGCAAGGCGTGGATATGATATGACAGGTGTGGATATATCCGATGAGATGCTTTCGATCGCGAGAGAAAAATGTGATTCCGAGAGATTTGCACATAAGGTTCTGCTCGTAAGGCAGAATATGTGTGAGCTCGAACTTTACGGAAGCGTGAATGCTGTGATATGCTGTCTTGACAGCTTCAATTATTTGACCGATACCAAATCGCTTGCAAGGACATTGGCACATATCCATAACTATCTCGATGACGGCGGAGTTTTGATGTTTGACATGAATACTCCTGCAAAATTCGAAAAGGTATACGGAGATAACGCATATGTTCTCGAAGAAGACGGCATACTTTGTGCATGGCAGAATTTTTATAATTCGAAGACAAAGCTGTGTGATTTTTACCTGTCTATATTCAGAGAAGGCTCTGACGGACGTTGGGAACGCTTTGACGAGGAGCAACGCGAGAGATGCTACTCTCTCAAAACTGTGAAAAAACTCCTCGCAGAGGGCGGGTTTGAGCTTTGTGAGCTTTGCGGCGAACTTGACGGAAGTGCAGCCGATGAAAATACCGAGAGATGGTATTTTACTGCTCGGAAGGTATAATTAAAAAGACACGGAAAGGATGTGTCGGATCGGCGGGGATCATTGTTTTGTGAGTGGTTCTCGCCTATCCGGCTTTATAATTAATTATGAAAAAACAATCAACTATGCTCCGCGCAATGACAAGAGACGGCAGTGCGCGAGCTTTCGTTGTCGATTCTACCAAGATCGTTGACGATGCTATAAAATATCATAATACGACACCGACTGCTTCGGCACTTCTCGGACGTACTCTTACGGCTGCCTCCATAATGGGTACGCTCCTTAAGGATAAGGGAAATTCTCTTACGCTTAATATTCGCGGAGACGGACCTGCAAAAAATGTAATAGCTGTATCTGACTATGCCGGAAATGTAAAGGGATATATTCAAAATCCGCTTGTTGACATACCCAAAAAGGCAAACGGTAAGTTGGATGTATCCGGAGCTATAGGTCATGGAACGCTTAGCGTTACTAAGGACATAGGACTCAAGGAGCCGTATTCGGGCATGATAAATCTTGTCAGCGGTGAGATCGCCGAGGATATAACGGCATATTTTGCTTCAAGCGAACAGACACCGAGCCTTTGCGCGCTTGGCGTTTTGATAGATCGTGATTATACCTGTCTTGCAGCAGGCGGAATTTTGGTATCTCTGCTTCCTTTTGCGGATGAAGACACAATATCAAAGCTTGAAAGAAATGCGGAGAATCTTTCGCATATATCGAATATGTTCGCTAACGGAATGACACCCGAGGATGTTATGAATGTCGCTCTCGAAGGGATAGAATATGACATTTTCGATGAACTCGATGTTTCGTATAAATGCGACTGCTCAAAGGAACGCTTCGCACGTGCGCTCGTCAGCTTGGGACGTTCTGAGGTCGAGAAGATATTCGATGAATGTGTATCCGAAGGAAAACCCGAGGAAATAAATTTCGAATGCCATTTCTGCGACAAAAACTATTTATTTACCAAAGAAGAAGCATTCGAACTTCTTGACAAAAGCAAAAAATGAGAAGGATACTTTGTTCGACAGGTGCTCTCATAGGTCGCCCTAATGGGCGTGACCACAGATTGCTTGAGGGATTTGCGAAAAAATTAGACTGTGATGGCTTTGAGTTTATGATCTATAATACGTGGTATCCTGAGTTTGATAAGGTCATAGATGATGTATCTGCGATGCAGCTTGATATACCGGTGGTGCATTGTGAAAAGGGAATAGGCGAATATTTTACTGCCGGAAGCTTCGAAGAAGGCAAGAAGTTTTTTAAATTGAATTGTCAAGCGGCTTCGAAGCTCGGTGCAGATATGTTGGTACTGCATCTCTGGAACGGAATACCGTCAGATTCACATATTGAGAGAAATATTTCGATCTTTGGCGAGCTATGTGATATTGCGAACTCAATGGGTCTTTTGCTGACAGCTGAAAATGTTGTCTGCAATGTCGGCGACCCAATTGAGCATTTGAGAAGTCTTCTGCCATGTGGCTTTTTTACCTTTGATACAAAAATGGCTGCATTTCACGGGCAACTGATGGAACTGTATGAGCCTAAAAATTTATCTATACTAAAGAATGTTCGGCATTTCCATATAAATGATTACGGCGGCGGATACATGGACTGGAAAAATCTGAGAACGCTGCATATCGGTGACGGAAATGTCGATCTGTCGGGCTTCTTCGATAACATTCCGGAGAATTATTCAGGTGACTTTACAATCGAATCGACCGGATTCGATCAGAGCGGCAGCGTAGATACCGAACGTTTGAATGCCGATATTTCGGCTGTAAAAGAGCTTTCGAAAAAAATCTCAAAAAAATATAATTTTTTTTTGAAAAACCCCTTGACAAATCCGCCGAGATGTGGTATAATATTATACGTCGCAGGGAGAACTCCTAAAGCGACAGAAAA
>CAZRVL010000049.1:0-15589 GCA_964603455.1 uncultured Lachnospiraceae bacterium | reverse complement strand
CCGAAGGACAAGGTACGCGAGATCGCAAAGGCAAACATCGAGGCGATAAAGTCCTCCGACCGCCGCGATTTCAGATTCTGAGATAGTTATTTCAGCATTTTTACAGCTCAATGCTCGGATACCGTGAGCATATGAGCTGTAACCTCACGAAAGGATCAATAATAAAAATGAGTCTTAACGACCGTCCGATGTCCGAAAGGCTGCATATCGCCTTCTTCGGACTCAGAAATGCCGGAAAATCCAGCGTTGTAAACGCTGTGACCGGACAAACAGTATCACTCGTTTCGGATATAAAGGGAACGACCACAGACCCGGTGACAAAGGCTATGGAGCTGCTTCCGCTCGGTGCAGTGGTCATCATAGACACTCCCGGAATAGACGATGAAGGACAGCTCGGACTTATGCGTGTAAAACGCGCAAAAGAAATATTGTCTAAGGCAGATATTGCCGTGCTAGTGGTCGATGCCGAACTCGGAATACAGGAAGCAGATACCGAGCTTATCGAAGCCTTCAAGGCGCAAAATATACCGCATATCGAGGTATTCAACAAATCAGATCTGCTTTCGGAGACTCCGAAAAAGACCGAAAATCGCATATATGTGAGTGCGAAAAGCGGTGAAGGCATATATGAGTTAAAGGAACTTATCGGCACTCTCGCCGACCGCGCCGAAAACAGCAAAAAGCTCATCGGAGACCTAATATCCGAGGACGATATTATAGTTCTCGTTACACCAATAGACGAATCGGCTCCAAAAGGCAGGATGATACTTCCTCAGGTACAGACTATACGCGATGTGCTCGATCACAACGCCATAAATATTGTCACAAAGGATACCACTTTAAATACCACATTGGATTCGCTTTCAAAAAAGCCTAAAATGGTCGTGACCGATTCTCAGGCATTCGGCAGAGTATCAAAGATAGTTCCCCCGGAAATACCGCTGACCTCCTTCTCGATCCTTTTTGCACGTTATAAGGGTGAACTTCGAGAGGTAGTCAGAGGTGCTGCGGCACTCGACAAGCTAAAGGACGGCGATACGGTACTTATCTCCGAAGGCTGCACACACCACAGGCAATGTAATGACATCGGAAGCGTAAAGCTGCCTGGATGGATACTCGGGTATACAAAAAAAGATATAAAATTTGAATTTACTTCGGGAAATGAATTTCCTGAGGAGCTTTCGAAATATTCGCTCGTCATACACTGCGGCGGATGTATGCTGAATGAGCGTGAAATGAAATCGCGCATAAGACGTTCGGTCGATGCCGGAGTCCCGATCACAAACTACGGTATAACCATAGCACATATCCACGGAATACTCAGACGCTCGCTCGAGCCCTTCCCCGAGGTTCTCGCAGAGCTCGGATAACGCGGTTGCTCTTCATTTTTAAAATTTTTTCAAAAAAAATTCGCCAAACCTATTGCAAAAATCCCATAAATGTGATATAATCATTACGATAAAATATTTGCCACAAAAGGCATAAGCAAGGAGTACATATCAAATGAAGAAAATCACAACCTTCCTCATCGCAGCTGCGCTCGCTGCATCTATGGCAGTTCCCACCTCCGCATACGGACTGCTCTTCTCCCGTCTTTCCTTCGAAACAAACGGCGGAAATGAGATCAATACCACTCTCACAACTCTCGGAATGAAAATCGATCTTTCAAAGTATGTCACCGAACGCGAGGGCTACACCTTCATCGGCTGGTTCGCTGACGAAGAGCTCACCGAAGCAGTTACAGAGATCAAGGCAGGCAGCGTTTCCAAGCTTTATGCGGGATGGGAAGAGATCGTTATCGAAGAGCCTGTAGAGGACAATACAGAAGTCGTTGAAGGCGAGACCACCGAGGGTGAAGTCGTTGAAGGCGAAGCTACTGAAGATGAAACCGCTGAAAGCGAAGTAATCGAAGATGCTGTCGCTGATGGCGAAGTCGCTGAGGACACAGCTTCCGACGCAGAATAAAAAACAGCCGCTTTTCTTTCACGGAAGAGCGGCTAATATTATTAGGAGACGATTTATTATGATACGTAAAATGAGATTTTGGGGAACAAGTGCGGGCGAAGCTACTCCTACACCATTCTGTGAGTGCCCGATATGCCAAAATGCACGTGAAGTCGGCGGAAAAGAGCTTCGGCTTCGCTCATCCTTCAGAATAGATGAGAAGACCATGATAGATGTCGGCGCGGATTTTGCTGCTGCGGCTCAAAAAATGGGCGAATCGCTTTACGACCTTGAACACATACTCTATACACATACTCATGAAGACCATTTCAATTATATGGTATTCTGGACTCGCTTTGTCGCAAGAAAACGTTTGGATCGTCCCGTAAACGTATACTTCACCGAGGATGCCTATTCTGTGATAGACGAATTTGTTATGACCTCAAAAGTCACCGAAGGACGTGAGCATTACATGATCCCCGAAAATGTCAAGCTCGTAAAGCTGAATTTCGGCGAAGAATATTCCATTGGAGAGCTTAAGGTCACACCACTTCGCGGAAATCACGGCACGGCATTTGAAAAGAACTCTGCAAATTATCTTATAAAGCTCCCAGATGGCAGAACTATGTATTACGCGCTCGACAGCGGATATTATCTCGAAGAAACGTTTGAAAAGCTGCATTCTGAGAAAATAGATATTTTGATAAACGAATGTACCATGCCATTTCTCACAGATGACGGAAAAAATTCGAACGGTCACATGAATCTTTACACCGCACTCAGAACATTTGAACGTCTTTATGACCAAAAAACTATCTCGAACGACACGAAGATATACCTGACTCATATCGCTCCGATAGGCTCGACTCACGCGGAGCTTTGCGATCATATTTCAAAGCTTTCTCTTCCTTACAGCGTCGAAGTTGCATACGATGGACTTGCGATAGACTGATCTGCATTTTTTATAAAAGAACACCCGAATCATATCAGTGATTCGGGTGCTTTTTGATCAGTTATTC
This sequence comes from uncultured Lachnospiraceae bacterium, assembly GCA_964603455.1. GTDB lineage: Bacteria > Bacillota > Clostridia > Oscillospirales > CAG-272 > Flemingiibacterium. The sequence continues at coordinate 12,626 of CAZRVL010000049.1, read as the reverse complement.
TTGATTATATATTCACCGACGACCTTATCGACAACGAACGCATCGATACGACCTGCCTTGAGGTCAAGGTATGCGGTAAGGTTCTCATCGAACTCAACGATTTCGCCGCCGTTGAGGATAGCGTTGAGAGTCTCGGTATCAGCCTGAACCGCATCAAGTGCGGAAGAACCTCTCTGAAGACCTACCTTCTTTCCGGCAAGGTCAGCCTTCGTCTTGATCGAAGAATCCTCGGGAACGATTATTACCTGTGCATTTGCTACATAAGGCTTCGAGAGATACATATTCTCAATACGCTCTTCAGTTATCGACATTCCGTTCCAGATAACATCAATATTCTTGGAAGAAAGCTCGATTTCCTTGGACTCCCATGCAATAGGCTGAGTCTTAAGAGTTACACCGAGACGCTTGCATACTTCCTTTGCAAGGTCTATATCAAAGCCAACGATCTCTCCGGTCTCGGAATCGCTATATCCCATCGGCGGGAAGCTGTCGTCAAGACCTAAGACAAGCTCACCCTTGTCGAGAACATACTGAAGCGAATTATCGCCGCTGACAGTCTGCATCTCACGTGGAAATTCCTTACCGGTGAGGAATGCGTCCTTATTGCCGAACCACTTTTCGGCGATCTCGGCAGCTGCTCCGTCCTCGCCCATTTCATCGAGGATCTCCTGCACCTTTGCGGCAAGTGCATAATCATCCTTTCTGAAACCTATAGCATATTCCTCCGCGCCGAAGTTATCATCGAGAACGATATATTTCTTCGAGCCTCCGCAGGATGAAAGTGCAGTCAGTGCAACTGCTGCTAAAATTACGAGTGCGATTAGTTTTTTCATAGTGATCTCCTCCACATGATTTGATGGATATATTATATCATATTTTCTTCGAAATGTCAAGCACTTTACCACGTTAAAAAGGTAAAAAAACATTATCACGGATAGAAATTCCTCGACAAGACCTACAAAAACCGCATTCAGTCTATATTTTTTGCCATCATCTCGACCCAGCCCGGAACGAAACCTGAGGAAACGGCAGTACTGCGGCTCTTGACATTCGACCATGCGGCACAGTAAAACGGCACATTTCCATTTTCTATTATCTCTGCGGCGAGCTTTGTTACAAGTGTCTTCGCGACCCCCATTTTTCGGTATTCAGGCAAAACATCTATGCCTATCTGTCTCATATCCTCACAGTCGGCAGAGCATCCCGCAAGCCCGATCAACCTTTCTCCGTCATATGCACCGACACCGAGTACATCAAGCTCCTTTCGAGCTTCGCAAAGTGCATTCGACCATTCGGGCTTATAAAGCTCTGAAAATTCCCTTTGACCAAGTATTTTTAGCTTAAAATCGCAGGTATTCACCTTTAAAGCCTCATTCAGCCTTGCGACATCCGGAAGATAAAAATCCGCCATATGCTTTATACACATACCGTATTTTTTGAGTTCATCGTTAAGGTCATACAAAAGCTCCGGCTCATAGTAGCGATAAATATCCGCACGCTTTACAAATTCGACAGAAAAATCGAAAAGCTCACTTGAACACGCCACCACATTGTTGCTTCCGTAGCTCACCATATTGAAACCGAACGGCAATTTAAGATATTTGCGAGCATTCGTTGAAGGCTTTGAAACGAACACGCAGCTCTCACTTTTTAAAAGATCATCGACTTCGCACGAAAGCTCGAATGCCGACTGTTTCAGCACAGTATTTAAAATATATTCGTTATCCATATCGTTATCCCTCAGGAGCAAACGCTCTGTGTATTTTTCGGATTTTTTCAAAAATTGAAATATATGCAAAAAACTTCGAAATATAGTTGTTGACTAAGTTGAAAAAAAGTGATAAAATATATATGTACGAAGGAGTTATTCCTCAAGCTGCTTTCTGCGCCATTCGGTCGGAGTACATCCAACTGTCTTTTTAAATGCGCGGTTAAAGCTCGATGCACTGCCGAAGCCACATTTTTCGGACACCGACAATACGCTCTCACACTTGTCGCACAGCAGATTTGAAGCCAGCTCTATTCGTCTCGCGGTTATATATTCCCAAGGAGTTACACCGTTCAGCTGCTTGAATATCGTAATGAAATATGTCTTGTTCATTCCGGATATATAAGCAAGCTCATCGAGCAGCAGCTCCTTGTCAAGATTTTCGTCAATATACTTCATTGCCGCACTTATATTTCTTATCTTTATATTCTCGTGCTTGTTGCCGTTATCGACATAATCGTATTCACGTATCAGCAGAACGAGTATCGTCAGAAGCTTTATCTTAGCCATCATCTCATACTCCGAGCCGCGCTGTTCAAATTCGGTCTCAAGTTCAAGCATAAGCTCTCTTATCTTGCCTGTCGCCGGATTTGATCTTTCTAGCCTGTTTTGAAAGCTCGGACTTCGATCAAAGAATATTTTCAGATATTTGTAATCAAACATCTCGCTCCGGTTCGCCCAGATAAACCTCGGCTCGAAATGCAGATTCATGAGCTTGATCTCCTCGGTAATATCAGTTATATAGTGAACTTCATGAGTTCCGAAAAGAAATATATCTCCTGGTAAAATATCGTATTGGCGTTCCTTTACCGTATATACACCGCGCCCAGCTGTACACAGTGAGATCTCAAGCTCTGTATGGTGATGCTCGCGATATGGACGCTTTGACGGCACAGCTGTGGAATAATAAAGTCTCAACAATTCGCTGTTGTCCGATCTGATCCTCGACTCTTTCATAATATCCTCCGTTTCGAAATATCTGCAATGATATTATATCGCATTTTTATCGAATTGTCAAGGATTTTATGAAATTAATAACTAACAAGAATCTAAATATTTGAAAGGTAAAAATATCATGTTCAATCTAAAAGGAAAAAAAGCACTCGTTACAGGTTCAACCCAGGGCATAGGCTATGCGATAGCCGAATGTCTCGCAAAGCAGGGCGCGGATGTAATAGTCCACGGCTCTACCAGCGTTGAAAAATGCGAAAAGGCAGCCGAAATGATCCGTGCCGCAGGTGCAGAGATCAAGGGCATCGCAGTGGCAGATCTCTCAAAGCCCGATGGCGCAGAGAAGCTCATCGAAGCTGTCGGCAATGACATCGACATCCTCGTTCTCAACGCTTCGATACAGTACCGCAAGAAGTGGATAGAGATAACTCCCGAAGAGATGGAGACTCAACTCCAGACAAACTTCAAATCCTCGCTGAGACTCATTCAGCTCTGTGAGCCGCACATGGAAAAGAACGGATGGGGACGCATCGTCACGATCGGAAGCGTTCAGCAGTATAAGCCACACCGCGATATGGCGGTATATGCTTCCTCTAAGGCAGCTCAGATGAATCTCGTTACCAACCTTGCAAAGCAGCTCGCTCCGCTCGGCATAACGATAAACAACCTCTCTCCCGGAGTAATCGCAACTCCCAGAAATGCCGAAGCTCTCGCAGATCCGGTATACTCGAAGCAGGTATATGCGGGAATCCCGGCAGGCTTTGCAGGCGAAGCTGAGGACTGTGCAGGTGCGGCTCTGCTCCTCTGCTCCGATGAGGGAAGATACATAACCGGTATCGATCTTACCGTTGACGGCGGAATGAAGCTTTAATAGCTTAAAAATATCAAAGACTCTGTGCTTTTCCATAGCACAGAGCTTTTTTGTGTCATTTTTATCCGAAAATGCTATACTGTGAACAGAAAAGGAGTTGATCTGTATGGACAGAGAACAAAACATTGGTTATCTCATAGTAAACGTTTCGACCGCACGCGGTGCTATTCCGCTTGCAAACGCTTCGGTAAGCATTTCAGACACCGAAGCAGAAGGCAATCCGATAGTCACGGTAGTCATGACAGACAGCAGCGGAAAAACACCGAAAATATCCCTCTCTGCGCCCGACCGAAACATATCCATGCAGCCGGGCAGCAAAAAGCCATACGCTTCATATCTCATAGAAGTCGTCAAAGAAGGATATTACCCGGTAACAAATAACGGAGTGCCGATATTTTCCGGGATAACCTCGATCCAGCCGGTGGAAATGCTCCCTCTCGCCGAAAAGGATTCGGAAAACATATATCCACGCGAAGGACTGAATATTTCGGAAAGCGAAAATCCAAACCTGAGAGGTGATTGAATGCCGTCTTATCCATACATACCTTCGAATATAACGGTGCATCTCGGTTCTCCCGGATCAAATGCGCAGAATGTAACGGTATCCTTCAGGGACTACATAGCAAACGTAGCTTCGAGCGAAATATATCCGACCTGGCCAGAAAATGCGATACGCGCAAACATATATGCACAGATCTCATTTGCGCTGAACCGAATATACACCGAATACTACAGAAGTCGCGGATATGATTTCGACATAACAAACTCTACAGCGTATGATCAGTCCTTTGTCAACAACCGCGAAATATTTGAAAATATAAGTCAGCTCGTCGGAGAGATATTTGATACATATATCTACCGCGATGGCTCGATAGAACCGTTGTTCGCACAGTATTGCAGCGGGACTACCGTGACCTGTGACGGACTTTCGCAATGGGGCTCGGTCGAGCTTGCGGAGGATGGGCTAACACCTTATGAGATATTGCAGTATTATTTCGGAGAGGATATAAATCTGAATTTCAACACCCCTGTGCAGACACCCGTAAGCTCTCTGCCCTATCGTCCGCTTCGTCCCGGCGAGGTCGGCGAGGATGTCAGGACGATACAGATACGCTTGAACCGCATAGCTTCAAATTATCCGTCAATCCCAAAAATTTATCCGATAAACGGAATATACACAGCAGGAACGGAGGATGCCGTCCGTGAATTTCAACGGATATTCGATCTGACGGAAGACGGCATAATCGGTAAAAGCACATGGTACAAAATATTACAGATTTACAACGGTGTAAAACGTCTGAACGAGCTTGATTCAGAGGGATTGGCACTCGAAGAGGTATCAAGGCAGTTTCCCGAAATCCTGCGTGAGGGCAACAGCGGTATATATATCCGTCAGCTGCAATATTTTCTCGCAGTAGTCGCGGAAAACACAAATGAGATACCAACTATCGGAATAGACAGCATATTCGGCAGCGAAACACGTCTTGCTGTCGAGGCATTTCAACGGCTTTATTCGATACCTGTCACGGGAATAGTAGATGCCGAAACTTGGAACACTCTATTTAATGTATACCGAGGGATAATCACATCCTCACCCGAATTTTACAGTGGCATACCGATAACCCCATATCCGGGTTATGCGCTGTCGCTCGGAATGCAGAGCAATGATGTCCGGATATTGCAGGAGTATCTATCAAAGCTTTCAGAGATATATCCATCAATACCGCCTGTAGAGGTCAGCGGAGTCTACGGCACAGCAACACGCGACGCGGTTTACGCAGCACAGCAACTGTTCGAGCTTCCGATAGACGGCATAGTAAGGCTCGACACATGGAACGCTATAGCAAGCGCATATCAGGATATTCTGTACGGCGAAGAAGCGGCGGACGGTCAATTCGGCGGAAACACACTAAGTGAAGAATGATGTCATGGCTTGAAATGAGGAAAAAATATGCGTGATATAACGACAGACTCCGCCTCGATATTCGAGGCACAGACATATTTAAATAAGCTTCATTACACAACCGGCAAAGAGATACCTATAGTCAATCCGGATGGTATATTCGGAAAAGAGACGACAGCGGCAGTCAGAAGATTTCAGGAGTTGTTCGGGCTTCCTATCACCGGCGAAATAGACCTTGCGACCTGGAATGCGCTCTATGAATCCTATCTTTTGGCAGAGATCGAGGACGGACTTCCGACTCCGCTACTGGTATTTCCGAACGAATCGGGATATAAACTCGAAAAAGGCGAAAGATCGGACATAGTTTTCATAGTTCAGTTCATACTTCGGCGACTGTCCGACATATATCCCTCGATAAAAGGCACATCGAGCGGAATATATGATGAAAAGACCACATCGGACATCCGTGAATTTCAAAAAATATACTCACTTCCGCAAAACGGTATCGTTGACAAAATCACATGGAATGCACTGGCAAGAGCCTTTAATGAGAATATGAATTTGAGATCAAATTGATTTTTAATAAATATATACATTCTCTGCCTTGCATTTTCGCAAAAAATATGGTATAATAATATTAATTATATTGATCAAATGAAAGGAGCTTTTGTGTGACGCTTGTCATGCAAAATATCACTGAAATAAAATATGGAAAATTACGAAAGAGCGATAAAAACGCTTGAATATGACAAGATACTGACTATGCTCGCAGAGCGCGCACCGACCGCCGGCTCAAAGGAGCTTGCGCTTTCCCTGAGACCGACAAATTCGCCCGACAGGATACTCAGACTTCAGCGCGAAACTACCGAAGCTAAGGCAATGCAGGCAGTAAAAGGAATACCATCCTTCGGACTGATAAAGGATATACGTGACTCTGCCGAGCGTGCGGCAAAGGGTGCTGTACTTACACCGCGTGAGCTGCTCGACATCGCAAACATCCTGCGCACAGCTCGTTCCCTGCTCGATTACTCGCGCTCAGACCGCCGCGAAATAACCTCAATAGACGAGATATTCGAACGCCTTATCCCAAATAAAAAGCTTGAAGACAGGATATACACGGCTATAGTATCCGAGGACACTATAGCCGATGAGGCAAGTCCTGCGCTCGGTGACATTCGCCGTAAGATGCGTCAGGCAAACAATAGAATAAAGGATAATCTCCAGAATTTCATATCGGGTGCTTCAAGCAAATATCTTCAGGAAAATATCATTACCATGCGAAACGGCAGATATGTCGTTCCGGTCAAAGTCGAAAACAAAAACGAAGTCAAAGGTCTCGTGCATGATACATCGGCTTCGGGCGCAACGCTCTTTGTAGAGCCACTGTCAGTCGTTGAAGCAAACAATGAGCTTCGCGTTTTGCAGGTAAAGGAATCCGCAGAGATCGAACGCATATTGACCGAATTTTCCGCAGATGTCGCAGCTGTCGAATCCGGACTGAATCTCAACTACAAGAACATAACCGAGTTGGCATTTATATTTGCAAAGAGTGATCTTTCGTTCAAGCTTGACGGCGTTCCGGCGAGAATAACCGGAGACAGAAGGCTTACTCTGGTAAAAGCACGTCATCCTCTGTTAGACCCGGCAAAGGTAGTTCCGACCACTTTAACGCTCGGCGGCGAAAATCAAACTCTCGTCATAACCGGTCCGAACACCGGCGGTAAGACGGTAACTATGAAGACTATCGGTCTTTTCGCGCTGATGGCTCAATCCGGACTGCACGTTCCGGCATCCGATTCATCCGAATTCTGCATATTCGATGATATTTTTGCGGATATAGGCGATGAACAGTCTATAGAACAGTCGCTCTCGACCTTCTCCTCGCATATGGTCAATATAGTCGGGATAACTGAAAATGTTACTGCACGCTCATTGGTGCTGATAGATGAGTTAGGCGCCGGAACAGACCCGGTAGAGGGCGCAGCATTGGCAATATCTGTACTCGAAAAGATACATTCGGTCGGAGCACTTTGCGCTGCCACAACGCATTATGCCGAGCTCAAGGCATTTGCACTCGAAACTCCCGGCTTTGTGAATGCCTCCTGTGAATTTGATGTGAACACCCTGAAGCCGACATATCGTTTGATAATCGGAACTCCCGGAAAATCCAACGCATTCGCAATCTCCTCAAAGCTCGGACTTTCGGATGATATAGTAAACCGCGCAAAGGCACTTGTAAGCGAAGAAAACAAGCAGTTCGAGGATGTCATTGCAAAATTGGAGCAGAGCCGCCTTGAAATGGACAAGAACCGTGCCGAGGCTGAAAAGCTTCGCGTTGAATTTGAGGAATACAAGCGCGTGAACGAGAAGCGTATCGCGGATGAGCTTGCAATCGCAGAGCGTGAGCTCGAAAAGGCGCGTGCGGAAGCTTCATCTATTATAAAGAGTGCCAAGCTTTCGAGCGAATTTGTAATGGAGCAGCTCGAAAAGGTCAAGAAGGAACGCGAAAGCGCAAATCTTGCGTCCGCACTCGAAGAAGGTCGCAGAAATATCCGAAAGCATTTAAAGGAAAGCGATGCCGCCGTAAATCCCGTACATGAAAAGGTCGCCGAGGGATATGTCCTTCCGCGTCCGCTGAAAAAGGGCGATGATGTTCTCATAATAAATATCAATAAAAAAGGTGTTGTGCTCGATGCTCCTGACAAGGACGGAAATGTCAATGTTCAGGCAGGGATAATCAAAACACGCACAAAGGTCTCGAATCTTATGCTGCTCGATGAGAACAAGGTCATCTTCACCGATGCACAAAAGAAGCAGATGGCTGCCGACAAATACCGCGTCACGGTATCGCGTGATTTCAAGAATGAGATAGATCTTCGCGGACTCAACGGAGATGACGCATGGAGCGCGGTTGACAAATATTTTGATGAAGCACACATAGCCGGTATTCACACTCTCCGCCTTATCCACGGAAAAGGCACGGGAATGCTTAGAAAGGCTCTTTGGGAATATTTAAAGCGTGATTCACGTGTCGTATCCTACAGATACGGTCAATACGGTGAAGGCGATCTCGGTGTCACGGTAGTTGAAGTAAAATAAGTGCGTATTTAAAATTTCTACTTGAAAAATCTCAAAATACGTGATATAATTTATCCGTAAAGAACAGATTTCAAGGTCAGCTGCTGACATTATATTTTATCGCAAAACGAAAGGATAGGTTTGAATGAGATCACGAAATATTATCGCAGCGATATTATTGATCGCTTCAATAAGCCTGTCCTCATGCGGTACAGATAAACAGCTCGCCGAGCTCCATGTCAAAGAGATTTCGACCGTACCTTATGAGACAGATGCTCCCGCTTTTGATATTTCAGACACAGCAGAAATTATCGAGACCGAACAGACCGATACCGAAAGCTTCGAAGAAACGACGACCACTCAGCTTATAACAGAGAAAATCGAGACTACAACAGAACAAGCTGAATCGGAAACGGTCGAGACCACAGTTCTTTCTACAGATACAGCCGATTTTATCGAATATGTATCGACCGAAGTCAAAGCTGTCGAACCTGTAATTTACGAAACGACCGCGCTCGATACCGTGTCGGAAATGAATAATACTCAAACCGTATATTGGGTAGAAAATGGCGAGGTCTGGCACACAAAATCCTCATGTCCGAGCCTATCGCGCTCGAAAAAAATCATTTCGGGCAGTCTGTCAGATGCAAAGTCCGCCGGAAAGGAGCGCGTATGCAAACGCTGCGGAGGATAACATTTAAACCATAATTGAAATCATCAACAAAATAAATATTTATCGCTGTTACTCTTCTGTATCAGGTGCAAGAATGCAATTTTTGTTACAAAATAATGTCTCTGCTATTAACTCAGTATAAAATTCCAACCAAATCGCGCCTGATTTGATTAAATCCGATATTAAATGCAAAAAACTCTTTACATTTTGAGTATTTTAAGTTATAATATATATATACAAGAAATCAAAACGATCTTATCGTTCACATCATAGAATAAATATAAAAGCTCATGAAAGGAAATACAGTCATGGAAAAAATGATACTCGGCGCACAGCTTTACACCATCCGCGATTTCATGAAGAACGAGGAAGACTTTGCCCGTTCGATGGAAAAGATCGCGAACATCGGATACAAATACGTTCAGGTATCTGGCATCGGAGATGTCAGCGCACAGGCTATCGCTAAAGCAGTAAAGGATACCGGTCTTAAGGTCATCCTCACTCACACATCCGGTGACCGCATCCTCAAGGAGACCGACAAGGTAATAGAGGAGCATTCGCTCTTCGGCTGCGACGGCATCGGAATCGGAGGTATATTCAACTACAAGCCCTGGGGCATTGAAAGCTTCAAGCGTTTCGCAGACGATTTCGCTCCGGCTATTGAAAAGATCACCAAGGCAGGAAAGAAGTTCCTTTATCACAACCATAAGTTTGAGTTCGAACGCTGCGAGGACGGCAAGCTCTTCCTCGAATATATTATGAATGCTTCTCCTGATCTCATGCTCACTTTCGATACGTATTGGGCACAGGCAGGCGGTGCAGACCCAGCATCGGCTATCGAGAAGTACAAGGACAAGATATTCGTAACCCACCTCAAGGATATGCGCATTATTGATGACGCACAGGTAATGGCAGAGGTCGGCGAAGGAAACATGAACTTCGACAGAATAATCGACTCCTGCGTAAAGGCGGGTATCAAGTATCACATGGTCGAGCAGGACATCGTTCCGGCAGATCCGTTTGACAGCCTTGAAATAAGCTACAAGAATATCATGACCAACTACGGTCAGTATTTTGAATAATTTTTTGGAGAAACAAAATGGCAGAATTTATTTTAAGCGCATTCGCTGACGAATATTCACCTAAATTTGACGAACAGCTTGAAGGGCTTAAGAAAAACGGTGTCGGATTCATGGAGATCCGAGGAATTGACGGAAAGAATGTTTCCGACCTTACAGAGGATGAGATGAAGGCTGTCCGCGAAAAGCTCGACAAAGCCGGTATCGGTGTATCTTCTATCGGTTCGCCGATAGGCAAGATAAAGACAAGCGATCCGTTCGAGCCTCATCTCGATAAGCTTAGAAACTGCATAAAAGCCGCAAAAATACTCGGCACTGAGAATATCAGAATGTTCAGCTTCTATATGCCCGATGGCGTTAGCCGCGAGGAAGCACGTCCAGAGGTAATGAAGCGTCTCGGTGCTATGCTCGAAATAGCGAAGGCTGAGGGCATAACTCTCTGCCACGAGAACGAAAAAGGCATTTGGGGCGATTCACCTGAGACCTGCCTTGAGATACAGAAAGAGTTTAACGGAGAGATAAAGCTGATATTCGACCCTGCAAACTTTATTGAATGTGGCTATGAGCCATATCCTCACGGCTTCGATCTCATCGGCGACAGAATATACTATATGCACATCAAGGATGCAACGGCTGAACGCACTATCGCGCCTGCCGGAAAAGGCATAGGTCGCATTCCGGACATAATCCGTGAGCTTAACAAGCGTGATAGAAAAATATTCCTGACTGTAGAGCCTCATTTGCGAGTGTTCAAAGGACTCGATGCACTCGAAAACGGCGAAAAGACAAATATGCCCAATACATACGCTTCGAGCGAAGAGGCATTCACCGCCGCAGTCGATGCGATCAAAGAGATCGTTTCCAAATAATAAAATATCCAAAAAGCTGCCGTAAAGCAAACGGCGGCTCTTTTGGCGTATGATCAGAAATGTTAATTTCTATGCAATTTAACATTTTTTAATAAAGGAGAAAAGCTATGTCAAACTTAAAAATGCTCGCCATTGACCTTGGCGCATCGAGCGGACGCGGTATCGTCGGAAGCTTCGATGGAGAAAAGCTCACACTCGCCGAAAACCACCGTTTTCCGAGCGATCCGGTCACTGTTGCCGGAACCTTCCAATGGGATATTCTCAGAATATTCTATGAAATCAAGCAGGCTATAAATAAGTGTGCGATCTCGGATGACCGCGATATTGCGACTATCGGTATCGACACCTGGGGCGTTGACTACGGACTGCTCGACAAGAACGGACAGCTCATAAAGAATCCCGTTCACTATCGCGACACTCGCACGGTCGGTATTCAGGATTACGCCGAGCAGTTCATGCCGAAGAAGCGTCTTTATGACATCACGGGCATACAGTTCTGCGATTTCAACACGGTTTGGCAGCTCGCGGCAGAGCTTCGCGACAATCCCGAGCTTGCGGCGGTCGCCGACAAGATGCTCAACATTCCCGATCTTCTCAACTATTTCCTGACCGGAAGGATGCAGAGCGAGTACACGATCGCTTCGACCGGCGCACTTCTTGATGCTCGCACCGGCGAATGGTCGAAGGAGATAATCGATGCTTTCAATATCCCCGAAAAGTGGTTCGCACCGCTCGTAAAGCCGGGAACGGTCGTCGGTCCGCTCCTTCCGTCGCTTGTTGAGGAGCTTGGTGACATCAAGGCAAATGTCGTAAATGTTGCTTCGCACGACACCGCTTCGGCAGTCGTTGCGGTTCCTGCGGTCAAGGGACAGGACTTCATATTCATCTCGTCCGGAACCTGGTCGCTCATGGGCACCGAGACGATGAGTCCGATAATCACCGACAAGTCGTTCGGCTACAACTTCACCAACGAGGGCGGCTTCGGCGGTTCTATCCGCTTCCTTAAGAACATCATGGGTCTGTGGATCGAGCAGGAATCGCGCCGTCAGTGGAAGCGCGAGGGCAAGGCGTTCAGCTTTGATGAGCTTTCGAATGCTGCAATGGCATCGAAGCCCTGCCAGTGCATAATCAATCCCGACGATCCGGTGTTCGGTGTTCCCGGAAACCTTCCGAAGGCTATCCGCGAATACTGCAAGAAGACCGGTCAGCACATCCCCGAGAACGAGGGCGAGATCGTTCGTGCGATATTCGATTCTCTCGCACTCCGCTACAAGTGGGCAGTCGAAGCTATCGACGATATGCGCGGTTCGAGAATACCCTTCATCAACATCGTCGGCGGCGGAACAAAGGAAGAACCGCTCTGCCAGCTCTGCGCAGACGCTTGCGAGCGTCCGGTATACGCAGGTCCGGTCGAGGCTACCGCTATCGGAAACC
>CAZRVL010000048.1:0-15599 GCA_964603455.1 uncultured Lachnospiraceae bacterium | reverse complement strand
CTGAAAGATGTTACCTTTGAAGTATTTGCTTTAGAGGACGTGAAATCTGCTGACGGAGAAAGTGAAGATTATTATAAAAAAGACGAACTGGTAGCAACCATTACAACGGATGATACCGGCATTGCAAAGTTATCAGGACTTCCTCTTGGCAAATATTATGTCAAAGAAAAAGCTACAGTGGATGGTTTTGTACTGGATAATGAGGCAAGAGAGATTGATCTGACATATCGTGACCAGGATACTGCAGAAGTCACTTACTCTGCTGACTGGCAGAACAACCGCCAGAAAGCGGAAGTGGAAGTTGTGAAAAAAGAGAAAGATTCTGATCGTGTACTGGAAGGTGCAGTATTTGCCCTTTGTGCTAAGAATGATATTACAGGAGCAGACGGAAAAGTTATTCTGGAAGCGGATACTGTGATTGAAGAACTGGCAACGGATAAAGACGGCAAACTGACTTTTACAGCAGATTTACCGATTGGTTTTGAGTATTATATCAAGGAAACTTCCCCGGCACCTGGATTTGCAACGACGGATGAAACACAGGAGTTTACATTTGAGTACGAAGGTGCAGAAAAGGAAAAAGTATCATACTCCTTTACTTTTGAGGATGAACCGACAGTAATCGAGATTACCAAGACTTCCCTGACAGACGGAAAAGAGCTGGAAGGTGCCAAGTTACAGGTAACGGATGAAAGCGGTAAGGTTGTAGATTCCTGGACTTCCGGCAAAGAAGCTCATATCATCAAAGAACTGGTAGTCGGACAGAAGTATACCCTGACAGAAACAAAACCGGCAGACGGTTTTGTGACAGCGGAAAGCATTACATTTACCGTTGGAGATACCGCAGAAGCACAGAAAATCGAGATGAAAGACGATGTGACCAAGGTGGAAATTTCCAAGACGGATATTTCTGGTAAGGAACTGCCGGGCGCAAAACTGACAATTCTCGACAAAGATGGTAAGACGGTAGAAAGCTGGACTTCTGAGGAGAAACCACATTACATTGAAATGCTTCCGATTGGGGAGTATACACTTCGGGAGGAGTCTGCCCCTGATGGTTATCTGGTAGCTGAGGACGTGAAGTTCACAGTGGAAGATACCGGGGAGATTCAGAAAGTTGTGATGAAAGATGAGGTAAAACCGGAAGAAACATCAACACCGGAAACACCATCTACACAGGTAACAGATACACCGAAAACCGGAGATGATACACATATGCTGCTTTGGATTCTGCTTGCAGTAGCAGGTATGGCAGGTGTAGTGTCAGCGGTATGGGTGGCAAGAAAGAAGAAATAAAAATCAGTTAGTTAAGAGGGCATTTATGGACGAAAAAGATTCATAAATGCTCTCTTTCTGGTTAATACTAGGAAAAATGAAGGGAGAATGTATTCTGAAACAGGTATTAATTATAGCGGTTGTAGCAATTATTGCAGCAGTTAATTTTGTGATGTATTGCTGTCTGAGAGTAGCATCACAGGAAGATCAAATGTTGGAAAAACTGAGCAGGAGAAAGGAGTCAGAAAGCGATGGCGATTAGATATGCAGAGGACAAGCCGAAATCCTGTGAATATTGTTATTTCTGGAATGAAAAGAAAAAGGAATGCAGGCAGATGAGATGCTTTTATCAGCTCCCTGAAAAGCCACCTGATCCAGATCCGACACACAGGTTTTGGGTTCCATGCAAAGGCTGTCCGTATGGAAGAAATCCCTGTATTGGCTATTGCATGGCTAAAATTCTAAAAGAGCAGAGGAAAAAACAATCTGGATAAGGATACATACATATTCCCGTATCACTACGGGGAGGAAGCAGAACAGTATACGTTCTATCGGATTCCCAAGATTCTCTTTACCAGTCCGGTATTTGGAAAACTGACCTGTGAAGCTAAGTTGTTGTATGGTCTATTGCTAGACCGGATGCAGTTATCTGTGAAGAATCGGTGGATGGATTCGGAGGGAAAAGTGTATATATATTTTTCGCAGGAGCAGATAGCAGGGCTTATGGGATGTGGAGTAAAAAAAGTCCGGTGCTTGTTAAAGGAACTGGATGACCGGAAAGGAATCGGATTGATTACGAGAGTCAGACAGGGATTGGGAAATCCCGATAGAATCTATGTAAAAAAATGCGTATCACCAGAACGGTTCAAAGAGAACTTCCAGACAGGTCAAAATGACTTCTCAGGAAAGGTACAAATGACCGATGCAGACAGGTGTAAACTGCCAGGTAATGATATAGAGGATAGTAATACTGAGAATAACGATACAGAGTATCTTTCTTTCTATTCAGATGCCAGTGAAGTGAAAAGGAAAGAAGCTGAAAGGAATGCTTATCAGCAGATTATCCTTGAACACATTGGATATGACTATATCGTAGATGATTTCAACCGGCATATGTTGGATGAGATTGTGGGGTTAATGGTAGATGTGGTGTGTTCGGAACAGGAGTTTATACGGATTGGAGGGGACAGAAAACCTTTATCCGTAGTAAAAAGCCAGTTTTTAAAACTGGATGCAGAGCATATTCGGTTCGTATTGCATTGCATGAAAGAAAATACCAGTAAAGTAGTAAATATGCGTCAGTATTTGTTGGCAGTATTATATAATGCACCGCTGACCATCAGCAATTATTACTCATCTTTGGTGCAGCATGATATGTACGAAGGGAATATATGAATTTTAGATTTTCAGGAAGGGAGTGATTCTATTGCAGGAAGAAGTAAATGAGAAAACCGTATCGTTATGTATCACTGGTGGAAAAGTGACAGTCCGTTTATTGAAACAGGCAATGATGCGTTTTCTGGCGGCAGTGGAGAAAGAAAAAGCAGAGAAAGCAAGAAAACAGCAGACAAAGGCACCTCCGGATAAAGAATATCATGGAAAGCAGAGTTTAAAGAAGCTGACACAGCAGAATATTCAACTTTCCAATATTGAGATTACAGATAATAACATTAAGGCTTTTGAAAAGGTTGCAAAAAAATATGGTATTGATTTCAGCCTAAAACGTGATAAGTCTGTAGATCCACCAAGATATTTTGTTTTCTTTAAGGCGAGAGATGTGGAGGTGATGACAGCAGCATTTCGGGAGTTTACCGGAAAGACACTGAATAAAACCAAGAAACCATCTGTCCGTAAGAAATTACAGCAGGCAATCACAGCCCGTAACCAGGACAAACAGAGAGAACGGGAGAAATCAAAAGAGAAGCAGAAGGAGCCAACATTATGAGTGGGATAAAAAATATAAAGAAAAAACTGAAAGGTTTTCAGGTGCGTCCCCCGAATGTGGAAGTAATAAAAAAGGTTCTGCTACATATACCGTATGTGGTTGTGTTTTATGTGGTAAATAAATGTACCTGGCTTTATCAGTATTGCAGGGGCAGTACAGTAGTAGACAGGCTGATGATTCTTCTTATGAATTATCCATTAGCTTTTAAGAAGCTGTTGCCAAGCATGAAGCTGAAAAGTCTGGTTGCGGGAACAATCGCTGCAGTTGGCATATGGGCAGTGGTATATTTCAAGGGAAAGAATGGAAAGAAGTTTCGCCAGGGGGAGGAATATGGTTCTGCCAGGTGGGGAAATGAAAAGGATATAGCACCTTTTATTGATCCGGTTTTTGAGAATAATATTCTGCTGACACAAACGGAACGTCTGACCATGAACAGTAGACCAAAGAAACCGAAGTACGCCAGAAACAAGAATATTATAGTGATAGGTGGATCTGGAAGCGGTAAGACTCGATTTTATGTAAAACCGCAGCTTATGCAGATGCCGGACAATGTAAGTTTTGTGGTCACCGATCCAAAGGGAACGATTATCGTGGAATGTGGTAAAATGTTAGCAAGAGGGACACCGAAGAAAGATAAAAACGGAAAAATTTTGCGTGATAAAAATGGCAGGGTGGTAATGGCTCCTTACAAAATCAAGGTGCTGAATACCATCAATTTTTCCAAGAGTATGCATTATAATCCATTTCATTACATTCGTTCTGAAAAAGATATTCTGAAACTGGTAAATACAATCATGGTAAATACCAAGGGCGAGGGAGAAAAATCTTCCGAGGATTTCTGGACGAAAGCGGAACGTCTGCTGTATTGTGCTTTGATTGGTTATATCTATTATGAAGCACCAGAAGAAGAACAGAATTTCTCAACCCTGCTGGAATTTATCAATGCCAGTGAAACCAGGGAAGAAGATGAAGAGTTTAAAAATGCTGTGGATCTGTTATTTGAGGAGTTGGAAAGGGACGAGCCGAACCACTTTGCAGTAAGGCAGTATAAAAAATACAAACTGGCTGCAGGAAAAACGGCAAAGTCGATTGTGATCAGCTGTGGTGCCAGACTTGCTCCGTTTGATATTGCGGAACTTAGGGAACTGACTTCTTATGATGAAATGGAACTGGATATGATTGGAGATCAGAGAACGGCACTGTTTATTGTAATTTCGGATACAGACGATACTTTTAACTTTGTGGTTGCTATGATGTACAGTCAGCTTTTCAATCTGTTATGCGACAGAGCCGATGATGTTCATCATGGAAGACTGCCTTATCATGTGAGAATCCTTTGTGACGAGTTCGCAAATATTGGTCAGATTCCGAAGTTTGACAAGCTGATTGCAACGATCCGAAGCAGGGAAATTTCTGCTTCCATTATACTCCAGTCCCAGTCGCAGCTCAAGACAATTTACAAGGATGCAGCCGAAACCATTACGGGAAATTGTGACACAATGTTGTTCCTGGGAGGTAAGGAAAGTACCACTCTGAAAGAAATTTCAGAAACACTGGGTAAGGAAACCATTGACTTATATAACACTTCTGATACAAGAGGACAGAGCAGATCTTACGGTTTGAACTATCAGAAAACAGGAAAAGAATTGATGAGTCGGGATGAACTGGCAGTCATGGACGGTAACAAGTGTATTTTACAGCTTCGTGGTGTCCGTCCGTTTTACAGTGATAAATTTGACATTACAAAACATAAACGGTATAAGCAGTTATCCGATTATGATAAAAAGAATGAGTTCCATGTGGAAGAATACATGAAACATCAGATGGAAGTCCGGTTAGATCCGGAAGAACAGTTTGACCTTTATATGTATGAAGGCAGTGAACTGGAAGAACAATCAAATAATGAAAATGAAGGCACAGGGCATGTAACGTAAAACATACATAGCTCTTTTTTTATGCCCTTTTGGGAGGTAGCGATATGCACAAGCATGAAAGACCGCCCATCAGGGCGGAACCCTCCGAGTAGTAACCAGTAAAAAATCACAATGAAAAACAGGAGTTACGAAAGGAGAACATAGATTATGGCGTTTTTTACATCAGCAATTAATATTTTACAGACACTCGTTGTCGCAATCGGAGCGGGACTTGCAGTTTGGGGAGTTATCAATCTTCTGGAAGGTTATGGTAATGATAATCCGGGTGCGAAGTCACAGGGAATCAAGCAGCTTATGGCAGGTGGAGGTGTCGTTTTAATCGGTACACAGCTTGTACCATTACTGGCGAATTTATTTTAGCCGGGGCAGTAAGAAAGGAGAACACGCATGGATAAGATTTTTGAGTCCATAGAAGAATGGATGCGTAACCTCCTTACAGGCATGGTCAGCTCAAACCTGACGAACATGTTTACCGATGTAAATGAAAAAACCGGTGATATTGCAAGTCAGGTTGGGCAAACGCCCCAGGGATGGAATGGCAGTATATTTAGTCTGATTCAGAATCTGTCAGATTCTGTGATCGTGCCGATTGCCGGGATGATTATAACCTTTGTGCTGTGTTATGAGCTGATTTCCATGCTCACAGAGAAGAACAACATGCATGACATTGATACATGGATGTTCTTCAAATATTTTTTTAAAATGTGGGTTGCAGTCTGGTTCGTAAGTAATGCATTCACAATTACTATGGCAATTTTTGATGTGGGACAGAATGTAGTGAACCGGGCATCAGGAGTGATCAATCATCAGACAGCAATTAATATTGATTCGGTGGTCACTTCAATGGAAACGGCAATGGAATCAATGGAAGTAGGGGAACTAGTCATACTGGCACTGGAAACACTTCTGGCAAGCCTGTGTTTAAAGGTTATTTCCGTTTTTATAACGGTCATTCTTTATGGACGTATGATTGAGATTTACTTGTATTCGTCAATCGGTGCAATTCCGTTTGCAACAATGAGCAATCGGGAATGGGGACAGATTGGCAGCAATTACTTAAGAGGATTGTTCGCATTGGCATTCCAGGGATTTTTTATCATGGTGTGTGTGGGCATTTATTCCGTACTGGTTGCTAATATACAGGTATCAGATAACGTGCATACAGCATTGCTCAGTGTAATGGCTTATACGGTTGTACTTTGCTTCAGCCTTATGAAAACAGCCAATTTCTCAAAGAGTGTGTTTAACACACATTAAATATAAAAAAGGAGATGATAGAAAATGGCTTTTGTATCAGTACCCAAAGATCTGACGAAAGTTAAAAATAAGATTATTCTGAACCTCACAAAACGTCAGCTTATCTGTCTTGGCATTGCAGCGGCAGTAGGGCTTCCATTTTATTTCCTGGCAAGAGGATTGATTGGTTCAAGTAATGCGGCAACCGGAATGTGTTTGTTGATGCTTCCGGCTTTTTTGTTTGCCATGTATGAGAAAGACGGACTTCCTTTAGAAAAAGTCCTGAAAAATATGATTACAGTAAAATTTATCCGTCCTCCGTTGCGAAAGTATGAGGTGGAAAATATGTATGAGAAAAGAAAAATTATAACAAAATCGAAGGGAGGTACAGTTCGTGGAAAGAAGAGAAAATGATAAATTGCTGCCAGAACATGCCAAAGATGCTTCTTATCCAGAGGACTGGTGGTTAGATGAAGCAGATTCTGCTGATGGTTTACCAGTGTTTGCCATGGATGAAGCAGAAGATTTTGTCAAGGACAGACAGCGTTTGAAGGGAGTACCTATGGTTACAGGGTATGAAGCACTGGAGCGACATCGGGGTATCCGCAGACCAAGACGTAAATTAAGCAGACGAGAGCAGCGAGCCTGGGAAAAAGCACAGAAGTATGAAGCAAAACTTCATAAGGCACATGAAAAAGAAGATAAAAAACGTGCAAAGCAGGAGGCAAAGCTGGCAGCTCGTGAAGAAAAAGCAGCAAAGAAACAGGCGAAAAAAGAGAATAAATATAAAAAGAAGACGAAACCAGCAGTGTCATCTTCTGTAAAATCCAATGGGAAAAAGGGTGCTGTAAAAAAAGTAAACAGGAATACGAGTGGTGGAAATAAGGAAAAGAAGATTACCGCACAACAGTCTATTCCATACAGAGAAATGGGAAAAGACGGTATCTGTCGTGTGGAAGATGGTTATTATTCCAAGACCATCCGTTTTTATGATATTAACTACCAGTTAGCACAGAATGAGGATAAAAATGCGATTTTTGAAAACTGGTGTGATTTTCTGAACTATTTTGACAGTACGATTCATTTCCAGTTGTCCTTTATCAATCATCACAGCAATATGGCAGAATATGAAGATGTGATTCGCATTAAGAAGCAGAATGACAGTTTTGATGATCTGCGTATGGAGTTTGCTCAGATGCTCAGAAACCAGTTGGCAAAGGGAAATAATGGTCTTGTCAGAACAAAGTATCTTACATTTGGAATCGAAGCAGACAATATCCGGGAAGCAAAACCGAAACTGGAGCGTATCGAAACGGATATTCTCAATAACTTTAAGGTATTAGGGGTGTCTGCTTATCCGTTGAATGGCGTGGAGCGTTTGCAGATTATGTATGAAACGTTCAACCAGGATAATAAAGTTCCGTTCCGGTTCAACTATGAAGATGTGTTGCGTACCGGACTGAATACCAAGGACTATATTGCACCATCCAGTTTTGTATTTAAAAATGGAAAAGATTTTCAGATGGGAGATACTATCGGGGCAGTATCCTACCTGCAGATTCTGGCACCGGAGCTGACTGATAAAATGCTTGCGGAATTTCTGGAAATGGACTGCAATCTGCTTGTGAATCTTCATATCCAGTCCATCGACCAGATGAAAGCGATTAAGCTGGTAAAAGCAAAGGTTACAGATATTAACAGGATGAAAATTGAGGAGCAGAAAAAAGCAGTTCGTTCCGGATATGATATGGATATTATCCCGTCTGATTTGAATACTTACGGAGGGGAAGCAAAGAGGCTTCTGGAAGATTTGCAATCCAGGAATGAGAGAATGTTTCTTGTGACGGTGGTGTTTTTAAATACTGCAAAAAATAAACAGGAACTGGAAAATGTGGTATTTCAGACCGCAGGTATTGCACAGAAATATAATTGTGCATTAAAGAGGCTTGATTATCAGCAGGAACCGGGACTTATGAGCAGTCTGCCACTTGGAAAAAACTGGATTCCTATTAAAAGAGCATTAACGACAACTTCAACAGCGATTTTTGTTCCGTTCACGACACAGGAATTATTTATGGGTGGAGAATCCATTTACTACGGTCTGAATGCCTTGTCTAACAACCTGATTATGGCTGACAGGAAGAAACTGAAAAACCCGAATGGCTTGATCGTGGGTACTCCGGGAGCTGGTAAGTCCTTTGCGGCAAAACGTGAAATTACCAATGTTTTTATCGTGACAAAGGACGATATTATTATCTGTGATCCAGAAGGCGAGTATTTTCCCATAGTCCGGGCATTCAATGGACAGGTTGTTCGTATTTCGCCAACTAGTCATGATTATATCAATCCGATGGATATTAACACCAATTATGCGGATGATGACGATCCGTTATCTCTGAAATCAGATTTTATTCTTTCACTTTGTGAACTGGTAGTAGGTGGGAAGAATGGCTTGGAGCCAGTAGAAAAGACGATTATTGACCGTTGTGTCCGCTTGGTATATCAGGACTATCTTGCAGATCCGGTTCCAGAGAAGATGCCGATACTGGAGGATTTATACAATCTGCTTCGCAAGCAGGAAGAACCAGAGGCACAGCGTCTGGCAACGGCACTGGAAATCTATGTTAATGGTTCTCTTAAAGTATTCAACCATCGCACGAATGTTGAGTTGAATAACCGTCTGGTATGTTTCGACATTAAAGACCTTGGTAAGCAACTTAAAAAACTTGGTATGCTGATTGTTCAGGATCAGGTCTGGAACAGGGTAACAGTCAATCGTGCTGCACATAAATCTACCAGATATTACATTGATGAGTTTCACTTGCTGCTGAAAGAAGAACAGACAGCAGCATATAGCGTGGAAATCTGGAAGAGGTTCCGTAAGTGGGGCGGTATTCCGACTGGTATCACACAGAATGTAAAAGACCTGCTTGCTTCAAGAGAAATCGAGAACATCTTTGAGAACTCTGATTTTATTCTGATGCTTAACCAGGCATCCGGGGACAGACAGATTCTTGCCAAACAGCTTAACATCTCTCCGCATCAGCTTTCCTATGTGACAAACAGTGGAGCAGGAGAAGGCTTGATTTTTTATGGAAATACAATTATTCCGTTTAAGGACAGATTTGATAATTCTCTTATGCTGTATGCGTTAATGTCATCGAAACCGGAAGATGTGGAAAAACGTGAAAAACTTGGCATCAAAGACAGGGACGATTAACAGGAGGAGTGGCAGAGTGAGGCGGTTTATAGCAGGAATATTGATGATTGTTTCGATTATTTTGCTTACTATCAGTATTTACTTTCTGATGGGAATGTTCATACAGGAAAGACAGGACAATCAGTTACAGCAAGAGTTGCAGGAACTTATGCAGGAGAAAGAGGACGAGCCGGGAGAAAATTCTTCCGGCGATTCTTTTATAGAAGTAGATGCTGGAATACTGGCATTACATGAGGAAAATCCAGATTGTATTGGGTGGCTTACGATTGAGGGAACAAAGATAGACTACCCAGTTATGTACAGGCCCGGAGATAAGAATTATTATCTGCATCGGGATTTTAATGGGGACTACTCAGCAAATGGCTGTCTGTTTCTTGCTGAGGAATGTGTGCCGGGAGATTCAGATAATCTGATTATCTATGGGCATCATATGAACAGTGGGAAGATGTTTGCTGATCTTGAAAAATATAAAGACAAGGGATTTTATGAGGAGCATCCAACAATCCTGTTCCGTACCATATGGGGAAATGAACAGTATCAGATATTATCAGCATTTACAACACCGGTTTATACCGGAAATGACTTTAACTATTACAGTTTTATAAAAGCACAGAAAGGGGCAGATTATGAGTACTTTATTAGAGAAATTAAGCGAAAAGCAATCTATGAAACCGGAATCACAGCAGAATATGGGGACAAGCTGCTTACATTGTCCACATGCGAATATTCACAGCAGAATGGGCGTATGGTCGTGGTTGCAAAAAAAATTCAGCAAAATGAAAGCTGAGAAAGAACCGGAAGAATTTGAATTTGGCTGCGAAGATCTGACGAAGGACTGGTTTGATGAGATAAGTGATATGGAAGAACCGGAAGAGAAAATTAAGTGCGATGAAAATGATTTTTTTGATAATGAGCAGGACAGTGTAGAGCCGGATTCTAAACCAGATATAGCAAGAACAGGAGGTATCTGGGACTGGGACAGCGAAGACTACTGGGCTTATGGGGAATCTGAAAGATCACTTTTAGAAATGGCGCATAAGGATATGCTTTGCATTGCTGGTCTGTTAGAAGTAATGGATTCATTGGCTCTGCTTGCAGATACGCAGGGGCGAGAGTTACAGAGTGGTCTTTCTGATGTTTCAGTGAAATTAAAGGATAAGGCGATTGCCATTGAAAACAGATGGAACACGTTTCTGAACAAAAATTATGAAATCAGGAGATGATGACCATGCAGGAGCATGAATATAAAGCAAGGGATAAAACTGTCCAGAAGATGAGCCGGGATGGACTTCGGGAAGAAAATCTTCGCAGTAAAAAGGAGAAGCGAATTACCAGACGTGAGGCAGATGAGAAGAAAACAGCCGGACACAGGGAACAGGAGCTGGATTTTGGGAAGGCAAGAAAAGCTCATACTGCAGAAGAACCAGTAGAGGAAGGAACAGAGGGAAAACACAGGTTACAGTCAAGACACGCTTTTCTGGAACAGGAAAAAAATGCGGAAGCGGATGAAATGGAAAACTCAGAAATGAGTGAGGATAAGGCAGACGGGGAGAAATCTCCGTCTGTTTCACGTTCCAGACTTCGTAAAGAAAGTATCCGGGGACATCCGGGACAGGATGCTGAACGTGATTCTGAAACACCGGAACCAGACAGGCAGAGTCGAAAGAAAAAGATGGTTACAGCCTATGCAGCAAAAGAGCAGAAACGCTACCATGAAAAGTCAGAAGTTGATGAAAAATCAATGGAAGATTTTCGGGAAGAGATCAAAGGCAAGACGAAAAGGGAACAGACGCTAAAAGAACAGAAGAAATCAAAATCCCGTCTTTCCTTTGAAGATGAAGGCAAAGGTATGATTCCAGGCAGTGGAATGGCAAGAAAGGGTGCAACCGTTGTTTCTGAAACGGCATCTGCCTATGGTCAGAAAAAGATCAGAGAGGATACCGACGATAATGCGGCTCTTGATGCAGCAGAGCAAATGGAACTTGCGGGAGAAAGTCTTGCAAGAAAGTCAATTTACGTCCGGGAACGGTTAAAAGAGAACCGGCAGAGAAATAACCGGTTAAGGGAATCTGTGCTGGAAGAAATGGAAAAATCCCGCTTGCAGTTTGGAACTAGTGCTTCCAATGAGGCAAAAAAGGCGGTTCAGAAAGAAGCAGAGCAGAAAAAACAGTCTGCCTTAAAGAAATTACTGCAGAAAAAGCGTTACCAGAAACAGTATCAGGCTGCGAAACAGGGAAAGGCTGCGAAAGACGCAGTGTTTGTAAATGCAAAGCGATTTACGGAGAAAGCCAAGGCAGCAGTCAAGGAGATTGTGGCGCAGAACCGGAATATCCTTCTGACGATAGGAGTTATGGTTCTGCTTTTTGCATTGATGGCAACGAGTCTGTCAAGTTGCGCTGCATTATTCCAGGGAGGTTCCAATGCCATTATTTCTACCAGTTATTCCAGTGAGGATGAAGATATTTATGCTGCGGAAAACGCTTATGTAGCATTGGAAAATGCACTGAATGAGCAGATCAATCAGATGAAGGCAAACCATTCCGACTATGATGAGTTCCAGTTCCAGATTGATGAGATTGGACACAACCCGTATCAGCTTATTTCTTACTTGACAGTCAAGTATGGCGGTTTTACCTATGCAGAGGTTGCAGATGAGATTCAGGAGATTTTTAAGGAACAGTATGGGTTGTATACGGACTCGACACGAGAAACTGTAACAGAAAAGAAAAAGGTCAGGGTTGGGGAATCACTGGGACAGGTGGTTACCAGCGGATATTGTAACTGTTCAATCTGTTGCGGGCAGTGGAGTGGTGGTCCGACTGCAAGTGGCGCATATCCACAGGCTAATCATACGATTGCAGTAGATGCTTCCAATCCATTTGTGCCAATGGGAACCCATGTCATTATGAATGGAGTGGAATATGTAGTAGAAGATACGGGAGCATTTGCAAGATATGGTGTTCAGTTTGATGTATATTATGGCGATCATGCTTCTGCATCAGCACATGGGCATCAGACCTGGGAAGCATACATAGCAGACAGCAACGGAAGTCAGGAAGTGGAAGTAACAACGACAAGAGAAGTGAACCGTCTGGATGTAACACTCACGAACCATAATCTGGATGCAGTTTTAAGAAACCGTATGACGGATAAAGAGCAGGAGCAGTATGACGCTTACAACAAATACTATGGAAATCGTGATTATCTGTTTGACATTAACAGTATTCCGACAGGCGGGGCGGGCTTTGGATATGATATTCCGGCAGAAGCACTTTCTGATCCGCAGTTTGCCAAGATGATTCGGGAAGCAGAAAAATATCTGGGTTATCCGTATGTGTGGGGCGGTGCATCTCCATCTACCAGTTTTGATTGTTCCGGTTTCGTATGTTGGGTAATCAATAACTGCGGAAATGGCTGGAATGTAGGAAGAACAACGGCAGATGGGCTTCGGTCTTATTGTTCCTATGTATCTCCATCTGATGCAAAGCCGGGAGATCTGATCTTTTTCCAGGGAACTTATGATACGCCGGGAGCGAGCCATGTTGGAATTTATGTAGGAAATAATATGATGATCCATTGTGGAAATCCGATTCAGTATACAAGTATTGCAAGTTCTTACTGGCAGCAGCATTTTATGGCATTTGGCAGGATTCATTAGAAGGGAGTAGACAAACATGAATATGCGATTGAAAAAGGTTCTGGATGATATTCAGAAAACAGAAGATAAGATTTTGGAGTTACAGGAATATGTAAAGAAACTGAAAATCCAGAAAAAGCAGATGGAGGATGCAGAAATCATCAAGGCGATCCGTTCCATGAAAATGGACAGCCGGGAGATGCTGACTTTTCTGGATGGGATTCAGAACGGAACAGTTACCATGCAGTTTGATGAGGAGGGCAATCTCTCTATGGACAGTTCCGAAACAGATGCAAAGAAAGAAGAGAGTCTGGAGAGAAATGTGGCAACCGGACAGGTAGAAGAAAGTGAGGATTTGGAAGATGAAGAATAAGGTAATGAAAAAAATTTTGATGGTCATGCTGTCAGCTACGATGCTGATTGGTTCTGCCAGTGTGACTGCTTTTGCACAGGCAAATGAAAATGCAGAACAGACCGAAGCAACAGAGCAGGTCATAGAAGAACAGCCTGCAGAGCAGCCTGCCACAGAAGGAACACCGTTTTCTACACCGGGAAACGGACAGCTTGTGGATGATAAGGAGAATGACAGTACCAAGCAGTTTCTGACTGTACAGACAAAGAATGGAAATACCTTTTATATGGTCATTGACCGTTCCGGTACTTCTGAAAATGTGTACATGATGTCACTTGTGGATGAAAATGACCTGGCAGAGTTCTTAGATGAAACCAAAGAAACGGAAAAGAAAGAGGAATCTGCGGTTGTTCTTCCAGAAACGACTACAACACCAGAACCGGAAACTACAGCACAGCCGGAAACAGAGGCAAAGCAAGAATCTGGCATTAACAAGATGATTGGATGGATTGCTTTGGGAGCAGTTGCAACGCTGGCATTGGGTGGTCTTGGCATGTTCGCTTTTGGAAAATTGAGAAAGAAAAAAGAGGACGGCATTGTAGAGGAAGGTCTGGAATTTGCTGATGACAGTTACATCAATGAAGATGAAGAAAATGCAGAGAATCAGCAGAAATAACAAAAAATCATAAGGTATGGAGAAAGGGCAGTTCTTTTGGGACTGCCTTTTTGACAGGAACAGGAGGAAAATATGGCAAAATTTTTAGTGATTGCAGAGAAACCAAGTGTAGCACAGAGCCTTGCAAAGAATTTATCTGCATATCAGAGAGAGGACGGCTATCTGGAGGGGAACAGTTGCATTGTCAGTTGGTGCCTGGGACATCTGGCAGAATATGCACCACCAGAAATTTATGATGAAAAATATGAAAAATGGCAGTTTGAGGATTTACCGATCATCCCGGAAGTATGGAAAGTGCAGGTATCAGAGGATAAAAAGAAGCAGTTTGAAGTATTGTGCAGCTTAATGAATCGGGAAGATGTGGCGTATCTGGTCAATGGCTGTGACGCCGGGCGAGAGGGAGAACTGATTTTTAAAAGAGTTTATGATCTGGCAGGCTGTCAAAAACCAGTGAAGCGTCTGTGGATCAGTTCAATGGAAGATGAAGCAATTCAGAAAGGCTTCCAGACCTTAAAGGACGGGAAAGAATACGCAGGTCTTTGTAATGCTGCGGTGTGCAGAGCGCAGGCAGACTGGCTGATCGGAATGAACGCAACGAGAGCCTATACAACCAGATATTTTAAACGCCTGGTGGTCGGCAGGGTACAGACACCAACGCTTTCCATGCTGACAGAAAGAAAAGAGAAAATCGAGCATTTCAAGAAAGAAGCCTATTATAAGGTTTCTCTGTCAGATGGGAAACTTACAGTAACATCAGAAAATATCCAGTCTGAAGCAGACGCAGACGAATTAAGAAAACTTTGTGATGGGGAAGAAGCAATGGTTTCAAAAGTAAAAAAGGCGCAGAAACGAATTTCACCGCCGAAACTTTATGATCTGACCAGTCTGCAGAGAGAGGCGAACCGTTATTTTGGATACACCGCTCAGAAAACACTGGATATGCTGCAGGAACTGTATGAGGAAAAGATGGTTACATATCCGAGAACGGATAGCCAGTATGTAACGGAAGATATGAAAGAAACGGTAGAAACACTTGCAGATGAAATGACAGATTTTCTCCCATTTTTGAAATCTGAACAGTCTGGAGGAAATGCAGAGCGTGTAATCAATAATACAAAAGTATCAGACCACCATGCAATCCTGCTGACAAAAGAGGCAGTAGAAAAAGGTATGGGAGGACTTTCAGATGGAAAGAAAAATCTTATGATGCTGATTGGACAGCAGCTTGTACAGGCAACCGGAGAAGATTACCTTTATGAGCAGACTGAAATTTCTGTACAGTGCAAAGAACATGAATTTGCTACGAAAGGAAAGCTGCCTGTGC
>CAZRVL010000047.1:0-15731 GCA_964603455.1 uncultured Lachnospiraceae bacterium | reverse complement strand
GGGCATAATTTATTTTATATAAATAGGCTAATCAATCAAAAGGAGAAACAAACATGATTTATTCACATGAAGTGGAAAATATGTGCTCGGTCGCAAAGGGCCCGAAGCACGGTCCCGCTCCGATACCCGAAGAGGGCAAGTGGGTAAAGGCTTATGAGATAAAGGACATCTCTGGTCTTTCGCACGGTATCGGCTGGTGCGCTCCTCAGCAGGGCACTTGTAAGCTCACCCTCAACGTAAAGGACGGTATCATCGAGGAAGCACTCGTCGAGACTCTCGGCTGCTCCGGTATGACTCACTCCGCAGCTATGGCTGCTGAGATCCTCCAGGGCAAGACCCTTCTCGAAGCTCTCAACACCGACCTCGTTTGCGATGCTATCAACGTAGCAATGCGCGAGATCTTCAAGCAGCTCGTTTACGGTCGTTCCCAGACTGCATTCTCTGAGGGCGGTCTTCCGATCGGTGCATCCCTCGAAGACCTCGGTAAGGGTCTCCGTTCGCAGGTAGGTACTATCTTCGCTACCAACGTCAAGGGCGTTCGTTACCTCGAAATGGCTGAGGGCTACATCCTTGAGCTCGGTCTCGATGCTGACAATGAGGTCATCGGCTACAAGTTCGTACACCTCGGCAAGATGATGGATGCCATCAAGGCAGGCAAGGATCCCAAGGACGCATACGAATCGAATATCAAGACTTACGGTCGTTATGATGACGCTGTTAAGTATATCGATCCCAGAAAGCAGTAAGGAAGGAGGAACGTACAATGTCTAACAATGTTACTTTTGAAGGTAAGGAAAGAAGAATGGCGGGCATAGAAAAATGCCTCGCTGAATACGGTATCAAGGACCTTGAGGAAGCAAGAGAAATTTGCCTTTCCAAGGGTGTTAATGTTGACGAGATCGTCAAGGGCGTTCAGCCTATCGCGTTCGAGAATGCGGTTTGGGCTTACACTCTCGGATGTGCAATCGCTATAAAGAAGGGCATTAAGAACGCAGCAGATGCTTCCGAAGCTATCGGTATCGGTCTCCAGGCATTCTGTGTACCCGGCTCGGTCGCTCAGAACCGTAAGGTCGGTCTCGGTCACGGTAACCTCGGCGCAATGCTTCTCCGCGAGGAGACCAAGTGCTTCTGCTTCCTCGCAGGTCACGAGTCCTTCGCAGCAGCAGAGGGTGCTATCGGTATCGCAAAGACCGCTAACAAGGTAAGAAAAGAACCTCTCAGCGTTATCCTCAACGGTCTCGGCAAGGACGCTGCATTCATCATTTCGAGAATCAACGGCTTCACCTATGTCTGCACCGAATACGATTTCTACAACGATGAGCTCAAGGTCGTTTACGAGAAGGCATATTCCGACGGCGATAAGGCTAAGGTAAAGTGCTACGGCGCAAACGATGTTCTCGAAGGCGTTGCTATCATGAAGCATGAGGGTGTTGACGTATCGATCACCGGTAACTCGACCAACCCGACTCGCTTCCAGCACCTCGTTGCCGGCACCTACAAGAAGTGGGCTATCGAAAACGGCAAGAAGTACTTCTCTGTTGCGTCCGGCGGTGGAACAGGTCGTACACTCCATCCCGACAACATGGCAGCAGGCCCTGCTTCCTACGGTCTCACCGACTCGATGGGTCGTATGCACGGCGATGCTCAGTTCGCAGGCTCGTCCTCCGTTCCTGCACACGTTGAGATGATGGGTCTCATCGGTATGGGTAACAACCCCATGGTCGGTGCTACTGTCGCTTGCGCAGTCGCTATCCAGGAAGGCATGAACAAGTAAGCTCATACCTTAAACTGTATCAAACAGTATCGGCACATCCTTATTTAGGGTGTGCCTTTTTGTATTTCGTGAAAAAATTTGCTCTGTATATGAAAATATCTCTTGACAAGTGTAGATTCTTGTGATATAATATAAATGTGATAAAAGGCGAATACCGCCAAACTAACGAAATGGAGATATTTATTATGGCAAAAATCAAAAACAGCGACATTATCAAGCTTCCCGCTTCTGAGCTTCTTGTTATGAACTGCATATGGGATCTTCACGAGGAGGGTGTCAAGGACATCCACGCAGGTCTCATGCGCGAAAGATTCCCCGAAGAGATCGGTCATTTCGCACTCACTACCATAATCACCATAATGGGACGACTCTATGCGAAGGGCTTCATCGTCCTCGAAAAGCACGGACGCGCAAACTGCGCTATCATCACTGTCGAGCGTTCCGAATATCAGAAGGCTATAACCGGTGATTTCATCGCCACTGTCTACAATAACAACAAAAAGGGACTCATATCCGCACTTTACAGCGAGGGAATCCTCACGAAGGAGGACATTGATGACCTTCGCCGCGAGATAGCGGAAGACAAATAAGCCTTGTAAAGGAGGACTGCTCGATGTCCGACTTTATACTGAGCCTTGCCGTTTTGTCGGCAGTCCTTACGGCACTTTCGGGTGTCATGATATTCGCGAGACGCTTCTTTTTAAAAGGGCGCGAGGGACTTTTATATCCGCTTTGGATATTCCTGCTCATCCTCTCGATAACTCCGATAAAGCTACCCGAATCGAATGCCGGATACATAAAGGACAGTCAACATGAAGTTCATACCACCGATTCCTCTGTTTTTCAAAGCTCCTCTGCCGACAGCGTTATTACGCTCAGGCCGGCACACAGACCCAATTTGCTCGTCTCACTTAGACGGGCAGCTTCTACGCTTGTCTCGAAATTCGAGACCATAGCGGCATTCATATTCGCGCTCTGGCTCATCGGCGCGTCCGCACACCTTACCGCTTCGATGATCGAATATGTCCATACCGCGAGACTGCTTTATTCCTGCTCGACCGATTGCTCGAAGAAAAAGGCATACCGCCGTCTCCGCAGGATACTCCTCGAATGCAAGCAGGATATGAACTTCCACCGCTCGGTAAGGCTCAGGATGATAGATGAGGATATGTTCTGTTCGCCCTGCGTGAACGGCTGCATATTCCCGATACTCTATCTCGAACCCGGCTGCTTCGACTTCTCGGATAGCGAACTCAAATGCGTGATCTCGCATGAACTTACCCACCTTAAGCGTCTCGATATGCTCTGGAAGCTGATCGCGCTCGTCTCGTCCTCGGTGCATTGGTTCAATCCGCTGATCGGAAGGATACTTTCGTATGCCTTCGAGGACTGCGAGCTTGCCTGTGACTACCACGTCATACGCGCATACGGAAACGACATCTGCCCTACATATATGAACGCGATACTCGATTTCGCCGAGAGATTTTCGCTCAGGTCGAAGAGTGTCGGCTTTGAGGGAGGTCTCTTCTTCGCAAAGAGCGCGAATGCCGAATTTCTCAAGCGACGTTATGTCAATATGAAGAAATATAAGCATAGTCTCCTGACTCTGGCGGCGACCTCGGTGGTAGCTGTCGGAATGCTCGGAACGAGCATAGCGGCTCTGTCTTCATCGTCAATGCTCGAAGTCGGACGCTTCACGAACACTCTGAGTCTTTCGCCATCTGTAGAGATAATGCTCCGCGCATACTACGGACTGTCGGCTGACGATTTCATCACGCCCGAGCTGCTCGATGGGATAACTACCCTTGAGATACGCGCCGACCGAACGATAGATGAACATATACTTGCCGAATTTGTCGTGAACGGCGAAGAGGGCTATGCCAAGGCTGTGCCGCTGCTCGCACTTATGACCTACTGGGATTCTCTGGTGAGACCGACCATCGATTCGATGAACGACAGTACCGAGCGTGCATTCCTCAGCGAAAAGCT
Organism: uncultured Lachnospiraceae bacterium; assembly: GCA_964603455.1. Classification (GTDB taxonomy): domain Bacteria; phylum Bacillota; class Clostridia; order Oscillospirales; family CAG-272; genus Flemingiibacterium. The sequence goes on along the minus strand of CAZRVL010000047.1, from coordinate 11,968 downwards.
CACGGCATACTACCGTCTCGAAAGTCCGTATGACCACAAGCTCGCCGAGCGTGCGCTCCGTGAGCTGAGCCTGACCTATCCGGTCATACGCGAAAAAGGCTCTATCTACATATTCGACCCGAACATCAGCAATGCCGAGCTTAAGACGGTTTATTCGCAATTTGACGAGCTGGGACTGCTCGATGACTGGAAGATAGATTCGGAGATATTCGACACCTCCTGCCTTGAATGCTTCAGAAACCTCAAAGAGGTCAAGCTTGTCGGATTCTCGCTTCCCGAATAAGGAGAACTTCGTGTCTCCTTATTTTTTTGTTTTTTTTTGAGAAAAGCTATTGACAAACCGGGGAAAGTGTGGTATAATTATATTTGCCGCATGACTACGGTTTTTTAAGCGCGCAAGCCGCCGTATCAGCGAGTTCATGGCGAGAATGCCATTCAGAAAGTGAGGTGCTTTTCGTGTTTGCAGTTATCGAAACAGGCGGAAAGCAGTACAAGGTCAACGAGGGCGATGTAATTTACATCGAGAAGCTCGGAGTCGAAGCCGGAGAAAAAGTTACATTCAAGGTGTTAGCTCTCTCGGACGGTGAGAATTTCAAGGTCGGCGCACCTTATGTTGAGGGTGCATCGGTCGAGGCTGATGTCGTTAAGAACGGCAAGGGCAAGAAGCTCTATATTCTCAAGTACAAGTCCAAGAAGAACGAAAAGAAGAAGATCGGTCACAGACAGCCTTACACCAAGGTTCAGATCTCGAAGATCGTTGGTTAAGGAAAAATGACTAAGATCACCTTTTACAAGTGGGATAATGTCTTCTACGGATTTGCCGAAAACGGACATACCGGCTACGGTGAAGCGGGGGATGATGTCCTCTGTGCGGCTCTGTCGGCTATGACCATGCTTATCATCAACACTATCGAGGTGTCCTATGCCTCTGATGTCAAGTATACGATAGACGAGAAGACTACCGATATTAAGCTCATCGCGCACGGTGCGCTCCCCGATTTCGAGGAGGACGAGGCGAAACGCTTTGCGGTATCGGGACTTATCCAAGCTTACTACTATCAGCTCAACGATATGCTTGAGGAATACTACGACTATCTTGATGTTGATGTGGTGGAGGAATTGATCTGACACAACCTAAGAAAAGTAACGGAGGTAATTATCATGTTAAAGCTCAGCTTACAGTTCTTCGCTCATAAGAAGGGCGTTGGTTCTACTAAGAACGGACGCGACAGCGAAGCTAAGCGTCTCGGCGTTAAGAAGTCCGACGGACAGGCTGTTAAAGCCGGCAATATCATCATCAGACAGAGAGGAACCGCTGTTCATCCCGGCAACAATGTCGGAATCGGCACTGACGACACTCTCTTCGCTCTTATCGATGGTGTTGTTAAGTTTGAGCATATCGCAGGCGGCAAGAAGGCTGTCAGCGTTTACGGTGCTTGACTCACATAACTGTGAAAGACCTGCTTTTAGCAGGTCTTTTTGCTTTGCTGACGAACTGCTTTGACGACTCGGAGACCTCGCATGAACTTTGCTCATCAAACGAATGCTCTACTTTATTCGAATATAAGAAAAGTGCCGCGATATTCGCAGCACTTTTTTGTTTTATGCCTGAGCTTCGTCAGCTTCGCCGAGTCCGCTTCTCTTGATCTTCTTTGAGGTGGTCTTGTCAAATTCGGTCGAGCGGAGCTTTATCTTCATGACCTTCTTGTAGGGCGGAAGGGTCTTGTTGAGCTCCTCGACTGCCGTCTTGATTATCGTGTGACGCTCCTCCTGAGTCTTGCCCGATAACAGCTCATCGTTCGGATATATCTCGGCACAGAGCGCAGTCTCCTCGCCAGATTCGTTCTTCACCGCGTAGACAACGACTTCCTCGACATACGGTATGTTTCCGACATATTCCTCGATCTCCTCGGGATATACGTTCTTGCCGTTCTTGAGGACTATGAGATTCTTCTTGCGTCCGGTGATGAAGAGCTGACCCTCTTCGTTGAAGCGTCCGTAGTCTCCGGTTCTGAACCATCCGTCCTCGGACAATACCTCTGCCGTGACATCCGGCTTCTTGTAATAGCCCATCATGACAATATCGCCCTTGACCAGTATCTCGCCCTCGCCAAGCTCGTTCGGCTCGTCTATAACGACTTCAACGCAGGGAAGATGCATACCGACCGAACGATAGTTGTTGTAGAAGTCGCGGTTCGCCGAGACCAGTGGAGAGCATTCGGTGATGCCGTAGCCGTTTATCAGGTTTATACCTATAGCGTCAAAGAACGCCGCAAGCTCGGGACGTATCGGTGCGCCACCGCAGACGATCTTTATGAGGTTTCCGCCGAAGACATCGTGGAGCTGCTTGAAGAGCTTCTTGCGCATATCTATACCCATCTTGCGCATTCCGTTGCTCGTTGCGATCATAGTGTTGACGAGCTTCGCCTTGCCGGTCGATTCGAGATTCGACTGTATCTTCTTGTAGAGGTTCTCGACAAAGAGCGGAACGAGCATTATATACTGCGGCTTGAAGAGCTTCAGGTTGTCGGCAACATGGCGCAGACTGTCGTTTATGCAGATGGTCGAATGGTGGTGGAGCGATACAAGTATACCGCATACCGCCTCATAGGTGTGGTGGTAGGGAAGTACAGAAAGACAAGTGTCGTACACAGTCGATACCTGTAAGCCGTAGTAAACGCTCGAAACGAGGTTGTGGAGCGAGAGCATTACGCCCTTCGAGGTTCCGGTAGTTCCGGAGGTGTAGACGAGCATTTTCAGCTCCTCATCCTTCGGCTGGAGGTCAAGATATGTTCTGTCGCCCGATTCGAGCAGCTCATGACCCTTCATCATGAGTGCGCCCATCGAAACGAAGCGTTCGTCCGAATCCTCGGGAGCAAGGTCTATTCCGACAAAATATTTGACCCAAGGCATTGACGCGGCATTCTCGCGGAACTTCTGCTCGTAGTGCTTTGAGAAGAATACGACCTTCGAGTCGCTGTGCGCGAGGATATTGATTATCTCGTTGAAGGGAAGCTCCTTATCGACCGGAACGTAAACTCCCTCTGTGTTGAGTATGGTGACGTAGGTGAGTATCCATTCGTAGCGGTTCTCACAGACCATAGCAACGTGCATATCTGTAACGCCGAGCGAAGCCAGACCTGTACCGAGAGCTTCGGACTCAGCCTTGAATTCGTTGTAGGTGACATCTCTTATGTCCTTTGTGGCATAGTCGCGGAAATAACGGATAGCGATCTTATCGCCGTCATTCTCGACTGCCTTGCTTAACATATCCTTGAAATCTGTGAACGGGGCAACCTCATAGAGCGGATAATTTTTGTTCTTTGCCATTTTTTGTACCAGACCTTTCATCTTTAAAATAGTGTCTACTCAGTTAGTGTATCGAAAATTAAAAAGGTTACATTCGGCTCGGAGAAATTCCGAAAGTTTTTTTGAAAGTCCTCGAAAAGTAGTTCTGATCATCGTAGCCGACCATCGCCGCGACCTCTTTCACCGACAATTCATCCTGACACAAAAGCTCCTTCGCCTTCTCCATCCTCATCGATATGACGAACTGACCGTAGGGCTTGCCCGTGACCTCCTTGAAAAGATGTGCGAAGCGGCTCTCGGACAGACAGCATTCGGCGGCAAGCTCGGACATCTTCGGCGGCGATACCAAGTCATCGTACAGCCTTCGACAGGCATTGTTTATCCGACTCTCGCTTATGCGGTCGATACGGCTGTGACGAAGTGCGTATTTCCTCGCGATAAGCCCCAAAAGCTCGGTCAGCTTCGCCGTGCAGAAGGTCTCCCAGTATGGCTTTTTCATCGTGTATTCGCGCACCATGTCGGCTGACAGCTCCTCATACCTTCGGCTCAGTCCCATGTCGAACACCCTTATCTCATCTATTCCGAGCCGTCCTAAAAGCTCCTCACAGCCGACTCCGGTGAAATGTATGTAGTGCGACACCGAATTGTCTGATGCGAGAAAGCTGTATATCTGCGGCTCGTGCGGACGAAAGAGTATCAGTCCGCCCTCATGCACCTCGACCTGCTCGACTCCGAGCGTCAGATGACATATCCCTCGCTCAATGTAGAGTATATGGTAATCGACTCTGCCGCTTTTTCGCATACTGCCGCGGTCGCGTTCGGTGAGATGTTCTATGCCGCAGCTGTTGAGTGACAGATATTCGTCCGAGCATTTTTCGGTCGAGAATCCGCTTTCGCTGTAATCTATCAAGCTATCACTTCCTTTTCCACGATATTATATCACAAAGTGTGGAAAATGTCAATAGCTGTTTTGTGCTTGTTTTCAGCAGAGCAGGGTATATACAAATCGTCGCATTACTGGTATAATTATTCCATAAGCTCAGTCTTATCATCCTAAAAACGAAAGGAATCAAAAAAATGAACACTAACCCGATAAACCTCATCCCCGAATCCGAGCTCGGCAAGGGCTGCGGCATAAACCTTGCCGTCTGCGACACCGAGCATGATCTCTACTGGCGCATGGCGATAGATGTACTCGAAACCATCCGCGACAACAACGAAAAGGGCGAGGACACTATAATGGTCGTTCCCTACGGTCCTCTCGGTCCGTACAGCCGACTCGTCTATCTCGTCAACAAATACCGCGTCAGCCTGAAACGCTGCACCTTCATCAACATGGACGAATACCTCATCGATGAGCATACCTACATCGACAAGGCTGACCCACTCTCCTTCCGCGGCGGTATGGATAGGATATTCTATTCTCAGATAGATGACGAGCTGAACGTCCTTCCGGAGAACCGTCATTTCCCGATACCCGGTGAGGAGTACAGAGTAGCTGAACTTATCAAAAAGGCAGGCAAGCTCGATATGGCATGGGGCGGAGTCGGCATAAACGGACACTTCGCATTCAACGAGCCGCCGGAACCCGGTGAAGCCTGCACACCCGATGAATTTCTCGACCGTCCGACCAGAGTCCTCAAGATCTCGCGTGAGACCAAGACCATCAACGCATACATGAACTGTGGCGGCGACCTGAACGGGATCCCTCAGTACTGCATAACTGTCGGTATGAAGGAGATGTTCGGCGCGAGAAAGGTCAGAATGTGTATGCCGCGTGACTGGAATGCAGGTGCGCTCCGTAAGATACTCCACGGCGGTGAGACGGCAGCTGTGCCTTGTTCGCTTTTCAATCGCCATCCCGATGCAGTGCTTTATGCTGCAAGAGTCGCGCTGACCTCGCCTGTTCCGGAGATCAGGGTCTACAACAAATGAGCCGTATCGCGCTAAAGGGAAATATCCTCAGAGACGAAAGGTTCAATGATTCTGTACTCTATATCGACAACGGAAGGATATGCGACAGCCTGACCGACTGTGAGACTATCGACCTTTCAGACTGCTATGTCCTTCCGGCATTCATCGAGCTTCATGCGCACGGCGGCGGTGGATATGATTTCATCGACAATACCAAGGAAGCCTTCGACTCGATATTCGACCTGCACCTTTCGCACGGAGTCGCGTATATGTGTCCGACGCTCTGCGCCTGCGACTACGGCGAAATGCTGAGATTTCTGTCGCTCTGCAAGGAAGTAGAGCATCCGGGCTTTCTCGGAGTCCATCTCGAAGGACCTTTCCTGTCACCCGATATGTGCGGCGCACAGAATCTCTCCTGTATCGTTGAACCGACAAAGGAACGCATAGAAGCACTTCGCCCCTATGCCGACCTCATCTCGCGTATCACCCTCGCTCCCGAAATAAACGGCGCATTCGACCTCGTGAAGGCATTCGACAACGTGTCCTTTTCGATAGGTCACAGCACGTCCGATGCGAAGACCGCACGCGAAGCCTTCGCGAATGGATTTTCCTCGGTCACACATCTATTTTGCAGTACGCTCGGACGGCATAAGGTCGGGAGCTATGTCCACGGCGGACTCATCGAAGAAGCTCTGCTGTCCGACTGCTTTGTCGAGCTTATCGGTGACGGACATCATGTCAGCCGCGAAAGTCTGCTCCTTGCAATGAAATGCAAAGGGGTCGATAGGATATGCCTTGTTTCGGACGCTATGCGCGGAGCAGGCAGTACCTCGGACGGCGAGAGCTATCTCGGCGCAGTCCTTCCGGAGAACCGCGTGATACTCGAAGACGGTGTGGCAAAGCTCCCGGACCGTTCGAGCTTTGCGGGAAGTCTGGCAGTCGGTGACACTATGGTCAAGGCACTTGTCGGCTACGGCATCGAGCTTGAAAATATCTCGAAAATGCTCAGCTCTACGCCGGCAAAGCTCCTCGGACTCTCCGACATGGGAAGTCTTGAAAACGGACTTCGCGCCGACATAACCGTTCTCGACAAAAACTATTCTACCGTTATGGTGCTCCGCGAGGGGAATATCGTCTACAAACGAAAGGAACACAAATGCTAAAGCTTACATCATCTCAGCTCAAGCTGACTCCGCTGATGACCGATGAGGAGATCGGCGAATTTGAAATATCGACTGCGACCATGCTCAAAAACGAACCGTTCAGCTTCGAGCTGGTCTATAAGTCCGAGACCGAGCTTCGTCAGCCGGTGACAATCTCGGTGAAGACCGAGCTTCCGTCCGAGGAGTGGAGGATAGACAATGTTCCCGTGTCCTTCGCTTCGAACGACAACGATGAGCGCGGATATATCAGCAGTCTCCCCGGACTCTATCCCGACCTGCTCGAACCCCGTCATCCCGACCCGAAGCTCATCATAAAGGGCGGCGACAACAACAACCCCGACAACGAATTTGCCATCAACGGCAACCGCTTCGAGGACGACACGAAATATTTCCTCAACGCGAACAAGCAGATCTCTCAGTCTGTGCTCGTCACGCTGAACCCCGACCGCACCGAGCTTAAGCCGGGTGTCTATGAGGTCGAATGCACGCTCCGCGCATTGGTCAGCCTTGCCGAGCTTGGCAAAGCTACGCTTAAGGTCGAGGTCATCGATGCAGTCCTCCCGAAGCAGTCCGAACGCTATACCAACTGGTTCCATGTCGATTCGCTCTGTGAGTTCTATAAGGTTGAACCGTATACCGAGGAGTTCTACGAGATATTCCGAAGCTTCATCAAGAATGCCGCGAAGTATCGCCAGAATACACTGCTTATCCCTGCGTTCACGCCTGCGCTCGACACTCCTATCGGCGCGGCTCGCAGAAATGTCCAGCTCGTTGGTATCGAGCAGACCAACGGCGAATGGAAGTTTGATTTTACTAAACTCAGACGCTTCATGAGAGAAGCGGCGAACTGCGGTATCGAGTATTTCGAGCATTGCCATCTGTTCTCACAGTGGGGAGCGGCACACGCACCGTGTATATATAATAATGAAGGAAAGCTCATCTTCGGATGGGATACAGACGCTACGAGCGAGGAATACCGCAGCTTCATCCGCGCATATCTCAAGGAATATATCGCATTTGCGCGTTCCGAGGGCTACCGTGACGAACAGCTCATATTCCACATCTCTGACGAGCCTGAGAAAAAGCATTTAGCCCCCTACAAGAGCGCACACGATACGATAGCCGACCTCATCGAGCCGTTCGACCAGATAGACGCGCTCAACGCAGTGGATTTCTATTCGACCGGACTTGTCAAGACACCTGTCGCGTTCATCCCTCAGGCTGAGGATTTCAAGGCGGGATGCCCGAATTTCTGGCTGTATTACACCTGCGGACCTTATGCGAAGAACTGCTCGAACCGTCTCATCACAAACACCGCCGCTCGAACCAGAGTGCTTGGTCTGCAAATGTACTACTACGGCGCGAAGGGCTTCTTGCAGTGGGGATATAACTTCTACTATGATAGAATGAGTGAAGGATGGTATGACCCCAGAGTGAATCCGTGCGGATATAAGCTCATGCCGGGCTGTGCATACCTCTGCTATCCGGAGAAGGACGGAGCAGTGCCGTCACTGCGCGAGGTGCATATGTCCGAAGCGTTCGATGATATTCAGGCACTCAAGCTGCTCGAAGGACTCGTTGGGCGCGAGAAGGTGCTCGGTCTCTGCGAGGAAGTGCTCGGCAAGGTCGATAATCAGCTCATCCCAGAGGGCAACGCAATGTACAGGCTTCGCGAGAGGGTCTATCAGGCGGTAAAGGAGAATATGTAAGTTCAAGCGAACTGAACATGAGCTGAGGTTCAGAAAATGTGAATCGTTCAACTGAACTCAACTAACTTTGAAGTTCGGGTAATATGAACTGCTCGATAAAGCTGAACCGAAATAGCTACCAAGTTCAAGTAACATGAACTTGAATCAAGCATATAAAATTCAAGTACGATAAACTTTATGTTCACACTTGATACTATAAATGAACAAACTAAGGCGGTAGATTTACCGCCTTTTTATATTTGTGAACGCTTATTGATGTTTATATGAGCCTGTGATGAAATTCCGGCGCGTATTTTGAAATCCAGAAGGGGGAGGGGTCTATTGCACTTTGCGCCCGATACTCTGTCTGCCGCTCGGCTTCATACTCATAACCTGAAAAGCCCGTCCGATAAACTCAGACAGGCTTGGATCTATTTCCTAAAGCATATTCCGATGAAGCCACGCACTTCGCGACCGTTTATTTGAATATTCTTTGCGTAGGTCATTCCGAATCTGCTTCCCGACTCCTTCAAGAACTTCACGAATTTCTTCCGTATCAGTGGGTCTTCGCCGTTCGCATTGCACCATCCCTGATACATATTGTACAGATCACTCGCCGCTACCGCGCCGTAATGGTCTTGCATTATATAATTCGAATGGATAAAATCGGGTATGTTGTTCGCTTCGAGCATCGCTTCGGTCAGATTCTGATTCGTTGTGTCGCTTATCGTGAACCTATAATTGTTCAGCATCAGCCTTTGAAGCCCTTCGAGCATCCACAAAAGTATCCCTTCAAGCTCTCTGCACATATCATCGGCAAGATATGGGTCGTTCACCTTTCGTTCACACTGCTTAGTCCGAATGATTATCTGACGCCTGAAAAATCCCACGCTCGTGTCATCGAGCGATTCAAGCGTTGAGTTTCCGAAGCCGATAAGTCGGCATTTCAGGTCGGCTAAGTGCGGCTGAATGCCTTTTCGCTCTACAAGTATCGGTGTATCAGCCGTCACCAAGGTCTTTAGCTTGCTCGTTGACGGAAGTGACGACAATTGCAGGTCATCGTCTATCATAAGCAGCTTGTGTTCGAGATTAGCTGTGTTGAACCTCGATGATTCGAGTCCGTAAATACTGCCGTTAGTAGCCGATTCTCCGAACATCTTCAATATAACTGAACCCAAAGTGGATTTTCCTTCGCCGCCGCGACCGATAACTATCAGCATTTTCTGAGCCTTATTTGTGGGAAGTAAACAATAACCGAGATATTCTTGAACTGTCGGTATGTCATCTTCCTCAAAGAGGTCGAACATGAAGCGTAAGAACTTCATCGGCGGTGCGGCATTCGGGTCATAGCGAACATTCAGTCTCGAACGACAGAATTTCATCTCCTCGCTGAAATTTCCTGCGGCATCAAGCGTTCCGTTCTGAACGTTTATCATGAAATAATCCTCATCGTTCAGTTCACTTGAACTGCTTTCAGCCTTGACCGCGGCGAGAAGCTGACCGACTCTTGCGGCAACGTTCGACCTTACGAAGGGTCGAATAGCGCGATAGATAGCGTTTCTTATCGAAGTATCGTCATCGACGATCCCGTTCCGGTCGTAAAGCGAATCCTTGTAACAGCGAAGCTGGTTTTCTTTGAGAAATTCGACCGCGAAGCCGATCTCATCGATGCGTTTTCCGTCCCACCAAGACGGTGAGTTCTGATTTTCTAAACTGACATTAGTATTTTCATCCATGATGAACATCCTTTCTGTAAATAATATTCATTCAAGTATCTTGAACGTATAAATATTATAACACAGCAGAATGCGCCACCGCACGCCACGACTCGCCAAAACGTGTCAGGCTTTTAGATGAAATTTATTATCATTTGTTAATATAATTTATAAGAATATACAATAGCAGTTTATAGGAACGTATAATAGGATTTCGGAAGGTGAAAGATCATAGGAGCTGTAATATTCAAAAACAGTGAGCGGCAGAGTTTCGGGGCGCGAAAGTCAATAGACCCCTCCCCCTTCTGGATTTCAAAATACGCGCCGGAATTTCATCACAGGCTCATATAAACATCAATAAGCGTTCACAAATATAAAAAGGCAGTCAAAAGACTGCCTTAGTTTGTTCAAATATAAAGTCAAGTGTGAACGAAAGGTTTTATATTCTTAAACTTACATCCATGCCAAAATGCTCGAATTTGTTCAGAATCGTTGAACTTACTGTTCAAACCGACCGGCTGAGCAATGCTTGCAGTTCAATGTCGTTGAACTTTATTCGCACCGAACTATCGTACTGCCCGATTCCTTTACCTTTACAAATATCGGAGTCTCGTGCAGACGTTCGCCGCATGGACTGTTCGGCGAATGTATCGACAGGTATGTTTCGCCCTCTATCGACTTGAACAGCATTCCGTGTCCGCCGTCATATTCTCCGTCAATCGTCTTCGAATAGAGCAGCTCGTCATCATGTGTCCAGCTGCCGTCAGGTCTGCCGTTGTCCGAACGCGCTATGCCGACCGCGTAGCCGTCAGGCGCGAAATTTGACCAGAGCATTATGAGTGTTCCGTCCGCGCATTTGTGCATGAAACAGCCGTCCGTGACGCAGTGCTTCGACCAGCTCGGCGAATCGGCTCTGAAAAGCTCGACAGGTTCGCCTATCGTATGTGTCAGGTCGTCCGAAAGTCTCACCGCGCACATCCTGCCGACATTATCGTCTGTGCTGACCCACTCATGCACGAATATCGACCAAGGTCTGTTTTCCTCGTCAACGTACAAAGTCGCGTCTATCGAATCCCATTCCTTCGGGGTGAAGTGACCGTTCGTTATCTCGACAAAGCGACCCTCCGGGCTGTCCGCTTTGAGTATCGTACAGCCGCGCTTATTCGTTTTCTTTGACCGATAGGTCGTGAACATATAGTAGCTTCCGTTGTATTTATGCACCTCGGGAGCCCATTTATCGGTCTCGCAGTCGCTTGGGACATCGACTATATCGTCCAAAAGCTCAAATTCGCCGTCAAGTGCTTTACCCTTGTAGCAGACCCATCCCGTACCGTAGACATAATACGTGTCGTTCTCGACCAGAACGAAGGGGTCGCGGAGCTTTGGTATCTTCGAAACTATCATCAGTCGAGGTAGATGCGCTTGAATTCGTTGAGCGATTCGACTGCGCCGAGAGTCGGACGGTATTCGAGTCCGCAGCAGCCCTTGTAGCCGGCTTCATCGACCTTCTTGAAGATGAACTTATAGTCGTTCTCGCCGAACTGAAGCTCGATACGACCCGGATGACCTGCGCTGTGGAGGTGAGCTATGCAGTCGAGGTTGTTGACGATGTTGGGGATTATGTTGCCCTCCATGACCTGCTGATGGTAGATGTCGTAGATGAGCTTTACGTAGGGATGATCGACCTCATGGATAATATCGAAGCCCTCGGTAGCCTGCCAGAGGTAGTAGCCGGGGTGATTGACCAGAGTGTTGAGCGGTTCGAGCATTATCGTGACCTTGTGGGCATCGAGGATAGGCTTCGCCTGAATGAGTGTTTCAACGATAGCGGCGTGCTGAGCGGCACGTTCTGCGCCGGTGTCCTGACCTACCTGAGTGATGAGGTGCTTTGCGCCGACACGGTTAGCGGCTTCACAGCTCTCCTTGAGACCTTCGAGCCATTCCTTGCGGTAGGTCGGGTCGGTCATACGAAATTCGGTCGTACACATCGAGACAAGCTCGACTCCGGTGTCCTCACAGGTCTTGCGGACTGCATCGAGGTCGAGATTTTTCCAGTTATAGGTCTCAACAGCGTCAAAGCCAAGCTCATCGACCTTGCGGATAGCTTCGCAGAAGTCCATGCCTCCGAAGAAGCAGGGTATCGGTATACAGATTCTCATGATATTCATCCTTTCGATGA
>CAZRVL010000046.1:0-15739 GCA_964603455.1 uncultured Lachnospiraceae bacterium | reverse complement strand
TGTCATATGTGGTCTATGTATACGGCGGAAAGACCGAGGTGCAGAAAAATTACGCCGATCTCTTCCTTTACATCTCATTCTTCCCTCAGCTTATCGCCGGACCTATCGTAAAATACGGCGATATTAAGGAGCAGCTGGCAGTCAGAAGCGTGAATATCGACAAGCTGTCTGACGGCATACGCAGATTCTCACTCGGACTTGCAAAGAAGGTGCTGATCTCAAACAGCGCGGCAGTCATCGCCACAGCGGCATTCGATGCCGTTTCACCTTCATCACTGCTGTGCTTTTCGGGCGCGGTCTGCTACTGCTTACAGCTTTACTTCGACTTTTCGGGATATTCCGACATGGCGATAGGACTTGCAAAAATGTTCGGCTTCGAGCTATGCGAAAACTTCAATTATCCCTACTATGCCGTGACTATACGCGATTTCTGGAAACGCTGGCATATATCGCTGACCTCGTGGTTTCGCGAATATGTGTATTTTCCGCTCGGCGGCAACCGCAAAGGAAAGACAAGGACAGTCATAAACCGACTTATCGTCTTCTTCCTCACCGGCTTGTGGCACGGCGCGAATTTCACCTTCATCCTCTGGGGAATGTGGCATGGTCTGCTCATGATGTTCGAGCAGCTCACCTCCTTTGAAAAGCTCGCCGAGAAAAAGGCACTCCGCCCTCTGCTTCGCATATACACGCTCCTTGCGGTGATGCTCGGATTTGTCGTTTTCAATTCGAGAAGCATTTCGGCGGCGTTCAAGTATATCGCAACGATGTTCAGCTTTTCGGGAAATCCGGCAGATGCGCTTCAGCTCTTCTCGCCCTTCATGGTAGTGATGCTGATATTCGGTCTGGTGTTCTCGACTCCGATAACTCCGAAGCTCAAAGAAATTGCAAAAAAAGCTCCGCTGCTTGACGGCATCGGCTACATACTTTCGCTGCCGCTGCTGCTGCTTTGCATAATGTCGCTCGCTTCGGGTTCCTTCAATCCGTTTATTTACTATATTTTTTAATGCTATGAGAATTGTTAAAACCTTTGTCTGCATAATATTTTTTGCGGTCTGTGCGTTCTTTTCGCTCGGAACGCTCATAGGCGGCTCGTCGCTCATCACAGAGGGCGGCATAGAGAAGCCGCAGCTATTCACCGAGGATGGCATAAACCGAAACTTTGGAAACGAATATGAAGAATATTTTTCACGCGCCTTCGCATATAGAAGATATGTCGTTGACGCATGGTCTGATCTCCGCATAAAGCTCTTTTCGGACGGAAACGATCAGGTCGTTGTCGGCAAAAACGATTACCTTTTCTTCGCCGACACGATCGACTCCTACACCGGGCTCTCCCCAATGACCGATGACGAGATAGACGCGGCAGCAGATGCGCTTTTGAATATCCAAAGCTACGCGGCAGAAAGAGGAGTCAAATTCTGTTTCATGCCCGCACCGAACAAGAATACGATATATTCCGAAAATATGCCCTCGCGCTATCTGAGAGCCGAGACGAGCGATCTCGACCGTCTTTTCGATGCGCTCGATGAGAGGGGCATTACATATGTCGATGTACGCGACTCGCTTATTTCGGCAAAAGCCGACAGCAAGATATACTACAAGACCGACACGCATTGGACTCCGGACGGTGCATATATCGCGTTCGGACTTGCCGCAGATAAGCTCGGTATCGAGCATGATCTTTCGAGCCTTGAAAGAACGCTGACCGAGCTTGAGGGCGACCTCAACACCCTGCTCTACCCTGGAAGAACGCTGACCGAGACTGCCGAAGATTTCGACTTTTCGGAGAGCTACATATACACCTCCGCATTTTCAACGCCGATGGACATGGTGATAACCACCCGCGGCGCAGGAAACGGCAAGGCGATAATATTCCGCGATTCCTTCTGTAACGCAATGCTCGGATCTGCCGCCTCGACCTTTGCCGAGGTTCAGTTCGAGCGTGCAAATCCATACAGGATCGATCTTATCGACAGCTCTGATTTCGACTTTGTTTTAGTGGAGATCGCCGAACGCAATATACGCAATCTTATCGGCTCGGATGAGCGAATAAAGGAAGTGATCGATTGAACAAAAAAATCATAATGATGATCGCAGCTCTGCTGTCGGTCTCAATGACTGTCGGCTGTAATTCGGCTTACTATGTCGAGAGCGGTGCATTGGCTTCTTTCAATGTCAAGGAAAGCATAGGTATAGAATTTCCGTCCGAGGCATTCGACTTCGGCGAGCTTTCCGAGCCTGCACCGTCAAAGGAGCAGAAACTGCCGAATTATATCGGTGATGACCGAAGCTTTTCCATGCGCACGGTCGAAAAGATGACTGTCTATTCGTCAATAAACGGCAGTAAGGTAAATTCTGTCGCCTCAGACACGGTAGTAACACTTACCGAGACCGATGATCCCGACTGGATGAAGGTAACTTCTACAGACGGCGAAGTGCTTGGCTATACGAACGAAGGCTTTCTGAAGGCGATAAATGACGGCGGCGAGAGCTATGCCGAGCTGCCGATAGAATACGGCAAGGCGCGAACGCTCGAAGGAAACTACATCGATGCTTATTCTCACCTTGTGGATGTCAGCAAATATCTTAAGGTATACTACTCGACCAACGAATCAAATGAAGGAGTCGATCTCTCGCAGTACGATGTCAAGGTCTCGATGAAGCTTTCCACCTCTGACACCTCGATAAATCAGCCCTTCTACAACCGAAATCTCTGCCTTTTGCAGTACGACACTGTGCTGATGCTGAAAAAGGCTATCGAAAAGTTCAAAAAGGACGGCTATACCGTCGTCATCTATGACGCATACCGCCCGACCAGCGTCCAGCAGCGTTGGTTCGATGTCGTAAGAGTCCACAAATGGGTCGCAGATCCATCGCGTGGAATGGGCGGTGTCCACGACCGCGGCACGGCTATAGATATGTCGCTGATCGACAAGGACGGCAACGAGCTTGAAATGCCGACACCGATGCACACCTTCACCGAGGAATCTGCGCGTGCGAGCGAGACGATGACCGAGACTGCGCGTGCGAATATGAACTATATGACAAATGTGATGTGGTCGTGCGGCTTCACGTATATCGGCTCGGAATGGTGGCATTTCCAGAACAAGAACACACAGGAATATCTGCCGACCGACCATCCGATAGACGAGATACCGTTCACAGTATCCGAAAAGGATTTGGAATAATATGTATGAAAACACAAATTCAGGACTCGGATTTGAAGTACCACGCCTGAACAATCGCCGTTCACCTGCAAATGTCAGCCGTGTCACGCTCTACAAATCGAACGAGACTCAGGCAATGATGAAGATAGAAATATCTCGCGATCTTTCGGCGGCTCTCGAAAGCTTCACCTTCAAATACCGCTTCTCCGCTCTGCCGTTCAATGAACCTGACAGCCGTCACAACTGGCATTCGTTCGTATACACCGATGCCGACATGAACTCGAAGACCTCTCTGACCTTCAACGGAAACGTTCCGTCAAAGATGAAGCTCGAAGGCTGCACGGCATATGTCAGCGAGGTAAGATTCACAGACGGACGAGTATTGACCTATTCGCTCTCGGATTTCACAGACGAGGACGAGCTTGAAGAGCTTGAAGAGCTTGAAAAGCTTGTGAGAAAGTCTGCAAAAGTCGAAAATCCTCCACCTGAAGCCGTAAAGCCGGCGAAAAAGCGCGGAATAAGCACAAAAAAGCTGACGGTAATATTGACTGCACTCTTCTTCTCGATAATTATCGAAGCTATCGCCGGAGTTTACATATTCAACTATGTTGATGCGAAAAAGGCGGCTGAAACGCTAATGAGTGAGTCACGTTGGAACGAAGCCTATAAGCTCGTTCTTGACAAGGGCTACAAGGGACTTTTACAGCGTGTGTGCGAAGAAGCTTCCTTATATTACATTGAGGAAAAGGATCTCGAACAGTCGTATGTATACGCTGCGGCTGCTCCGAACCGCTTCACGGACGATATAATCGACTGTGCGGCGGCGGCTGTTGTCGATCCTGCGACCGGAGAGGTCGATGAAAACGCATACAGAGTCGCGAAAATGGCATCGGATGACGGAAAATTCTCCGAGATCGTCCACTCTATGATCTCGATACTCGAAGCAAAAGAGGATCACATAAATGCGCTGAGAGTCGCAAGCGAGCTTCGCGGCGAAAACGACCGTGCAAGGTCTGAGACAACGATATTCACTGACGCGGTAAAATTCTATCTTTCCGAACACAGATTCGAGGGACTGGTATCCTTCATCTCGGAGCTTGACAGCGTACACAGCTTTGATGTGACCGACAAGGAGATCGCCGATGCGATACTCGGATATGCCAAATCGAGCGGAGACAGCTCGGGACTCATATATTTCTCGACACAGTATCCGGATCTGATCGATCTGTCGAATGTCGATGTGACGGTAAAGCCGGATGATGCCGGAGTAAAATCGGCTCTCGGAGTCATATGGGATCTGCTGACCGAAGCGCAGAAGCGGACATATCTCAGCCGTTCGGTCGCGCTCGACAAGGAATCGTTCATAATAACCGGCGGAAAGCTCGAAAATACCGACATAACAAATGCGGTATCGGTCGCTTCGGGCGAATTTTATACAGTCGCTCTGCTGTCTGACGGAAGTGTCAAGCTCGTCTCGGACAGATATGCACTCAACGGCGAACTTCCAGACACGAAGGACATAATCGGTATCTCCGCGGGCGAAAGGCATATCGTAATGCTGCATTCGAACGGCAAAGTCAGCGCGGTCGGTGATAATTCGCACGGTCAATGCGAGGTCGAGGACTGGAGCAATGTAATAGAAGTCGCGGCAGGTCAGAATTTCACGCTCGGACTCTGCTCGGACGGCACAGTACTTGCCTGTGGCTCAAATTCCGCAGGTCAATGCGAGGTCTCGTATTACAACAATGTCGCCTCCATCGCGGCAGGCAGTCAGACCGGTGTGCTTTTGTTCGATGACGGGACAGTAATGCTCACGGGATACCGCTCCTATGGACTTTCCGAAGTCGAAAACGAATCGAACATAGTTTCGATACGTGCCGGCGGAAACACCGTGGTAGTAAAGAACAAGAGCGGAAAATTCGCGCTATATGACGGCTCGTCCTTCGGCGAATGCGGAAGTGTTGCCAACTGGCAGTCGATACAGGATTATGCGGTAGGAAATATGTGTGTGTGCGCGATAGACACTTCGGGCAGAGTATACACCTCGGGTGACTGTATTCCGCGAACCGATATAGTACAATGACAAGGGAAACCAAAATATGAGGGTAGAAACAAAAACAGAGGAAAACGAAACGTCTTCACCCTCCTCGGTAATGACCGAGGAGATAAGTGAAGATACCGAAAACAGCGTCAATGAGTTGGTCGGCGCGGAAAACGAGAACAACGATGGCAATGAAGAGTCTGAGGATGATACAAACGAAGCAGCTGATTCCTCGGATACCGAAGCGTCAGACAGCGAAGCCGATAAGAATGAAAGCCAAAGTGGCGAACTCAGCAGCTTCAAGACTCTGAAAAAGCGCAAGGCACGCAAATCGAACAAGCTGCTTCCAAAGCTTTTGATACCGATATGCGCGGTCGGACTTTTTGCCGGCGGACTTGCGATACGTGCGGCTGTGCCATTTCATGCGGAGCTTGGGCAAGAGGTGGAATACACATTTCCGCGATTTTTGATCGATGCGGACGTGTCGAATGTCGATCCGTACACACTCGGCGAATATACGATGCCTGCGAAGGTCTTGAGCTTCATAAGCACAAATGTCAAGATGAGAGTCTCGGACACGACCGCACCGAGCGTCACGCTGAGAGAGCTGCGGATAATGACAGGTCAAAAGGATGTAACGCCCGAGGATTTCGTCGAAGCATTCGAGGACGAGCAAAATATCAGCTACAAATTTATAGATCCGCCAGATTTCGCCACCTACAGCGGAACGTGCGCGTTTGAGATACTTGCCACCGATGAATCTGGAAATGCAGTTCATATCAACGCATACTGCGACCTTGACGATTCGCTCTCGAATTTCACCTTCGAGCTTGGAACACCGCTCGATGAGATAACCGATTCGATATCGAAGCTTTTAAATATCACACCCGATAAGATCGAGGGTATGAGCAACGAGCTGGGTGAGCATTCGATAAAGGCGGCGTGTACGGACAAGCTCACTCTGATGACGATAAGCGTTGTCGATAGCATAGCCCCGACCGCCGAGCCGAAAAGCACCGACATTATCCTCGGAAACCGCCTGATCGGTGACGAGATCGCGAATTTCGTCTCGAATGTAGTTGACGAATCCGAGGTCTTCTACAGCTATTCGGAAAACGAACCGAATTGGGACAGAGCCGGCGAGCAGTCTGTAGCCGTGCTTCTGACCGATGCCGCAGGAAACTCGACAGAGATAGGATCTAAGCTATATATACATAATATGCCAAACTCGATAACAGTAGAAGCAGGAACATCGACCTCTGAGCTGCTTGAGCTTTTGACCGCCGAATGTAAGGATAATGCACCGACCGTCATCGGATCGTATGACGCAGCCGCTCAACCGCTCGGAGCGCATGAGCTTAAGCTGATGGGCAGATATTCGGAGGTGTCGGTCGAGGTCACTCTGATAGATACTGTCGCTCCTCAGATAAAAATGAAGGATTTCACTACCGACCGCGATATGCTTCCCTCTCCAGAAAGCTTCATCGCCGAATGTATCGATGCGACAAAGGTGACATATGAATACGAGAGCGTTCCGGATGTCAGCTCGACCGGGCGTGTGAATGTGACGATAATCGCTAAAGATGCCGCCAACAACACCGCTGTCGGAAATGCCACTCTGACGATAATCGAGGATCTTCAGCCGCCCGTATTATACGGCGTTAAGAACCTATATTCATACGAAGGCGACACTATATCATATCGTTCGGGAGTAAGCGCGATAGATGCAGTCGATGGACGTGTGACTGTATATGTCGATTCCTCAAAGGTCAGAACGAGCGTTGCCGGAACTTACCCGATAACATACAGTGCGACCGATTCGAGCGGAAATACTGCGAGCCAAAGGGCATACGTGATAGTTCAGCAGGTAACTCAGTCAACTCTCGATGAATATGCCGATTCGATATTGTCCGAGCTGATCACTCAGGGGATGACCGAGCGCGAAAAGGCAAAAGCGATATACGACTGGTGCAGAAAAACTCTGAAATATTCGACAGTAACGAGCCATCTGATGGGCAATTACTATAAGGCGGCATATTCGGGCTATCGTCTGCACTACGGAAACTGCTACACCTATTATGCGGTGTCGCGTTCGCTTTTGACCCGCGCAGGCATAACCAATCAGATGATACAGCGCAACGACCCCGCAAAGCCGCATTACTGGAACCTCGTAAAGATAGATGGCAACTGGTATCATTTCGACACCTGTCCACAGCCCTATCCGAACAATGACGGCTGTTTCCTGCTTACCGATTCAGAGGTCGCGGCATATTCCAAAAAGCAGACCGGCTACTATTCCTTCGCCCAGAACACCTACCCAAAGACCCCGTAAATAAAAGCTATTTTCGAAAGGATAAATTTATATCATGAAAAAACTCATTCCCCTGATACTCCTTCTCTCATTGCTCACTTCCTGCGGCAGTGAGGTATCGCCTGCTTCGGACACATCATCCGATACCTCTTCCGAGGTCACAACAAAAGTCTCGGAAACGACCGAAGCGACTCCCGACACCACAGCTCAAACAGTCAAGGCAGAGCCCTACACGGTCGAGCTTGACTGTGGAGTTTCGATAGCGATCGGTTCGGATGCAGACAAAGCACTCAAGGCGATAACCGATAAACTCGGCGATGCGCTCGATTATATGGAAGCTCCGAGCTGCGTACACGAAGGCAGCGACAAGGTATACACCTTTGACGGCTTCACCGTATCAAGCTCGCCCGATGCCGATTCCAACGAATACATAGCCGAGCTTACCTTCATTTCGGATGCGGTCGGCTTCTCGAACGGCATTATGATCGGCTCGACCGATGCCGACATCGAAGCGGCATTCGGTTCGGAATTTGAAGAAAATTTCGGTGTGCGCAAGTATACACTCGATGGCGCGGTATTGACCTTTACGCTTACCGATGGCGCGGCAACTGCCATAAGTGTCTCGGCTGTTGCCTGATAAAAATAAATCGAGGGATCGTTGAAAATTTTTTCGGCGATCCCTTAAAAACACCCAATGAACTCGCCTTTTTCTGCACTTTATAGGTGAAAGGAAGTCGAACACAGGACTTTATGGTGGAAATATGGACGCAAGGATACTTGAAAATTATGTCGGAAAGGTATACGGTTGGGCGATAAAGCACACATTCTCGACCGATGAAGCCGATGAACTGTCGCAGGAGATATTCTTAAATGCCTTGAAGTCTCTGCCAAGGCTGCGCGATGAGAGCCGCTTCGAGCCGTGGCTTTGGGGTATAGCTAAGAATGTCGAACGCGGATTTCGCCGTCACCGCGGAAAAGAGCGCGGTATCGTTTCATTTGACGAGATAGCCGAGATACCTATATTCGACACAGACTTAAGCGATGAATTTGACGATCTCAGACTGCATATTTCAAGACTTTCGGCGATATACCGCGATATTATCGTGCTGTACTATTACGATTCACTTTCGACAAAGGAAATTGCAAAGCGTCTCTGCCTTCCCGAGGGCACAGTCACATGGCGGCTGTCAGAGGCGCGGAAAAAATTAAAAAAGGAGAGCGAGATCATGGAAGAAACTGCATTGAGACCGCAAAAGCTGCGGCTCGACATCTACGGGAGCGGAAATTATCCGGCAGGAGGACCTTTCCCGAACGAATTTATAAACGATGCGCTGAGTCAGAACATACTCATAAACGCCTACAGAAGACCGATCTCAGTCGAGGAGCTTTCGGCACTCTGCGGAGTTCCGGCATATTACATCGAGGACAGACTCGACAATCTGAAAAAGCGCAACGCAGTGATCGAAACGCCAACATCAAAATATCAGACCGATCTTGCGATAATCGAGGATAAACACGGTATATATGTCAAGGAAAATGCCAAGACCGCAGTCGCTAGACTGTCCGACAGAGTATTTTCCGCGCTCGAAGGACTCGCAAAGGACATGAAAAATGTCAAGCATTATCGCGCAGAGCTAAGCGATCTCGAACTGTTATATCTCTACGGAGTCATGGCGTTCGCATATCTGAGCCGTATCTACTGCAAAATGGAATATCCGAGCATACCGACCTCATATGACGGAAACAACTGGCGGTATATCGGTCACACCGATAATGCGCATCCTCTAAGATCGCTCGGCTCACAAAACAATTCGAACAGCGGAAGCCGCGGACATTACTCGTGCAGTCAGTATAATTTCGCATCATTTTCCTATCGAAGGATGATATACGACCTCGAAATAAACATCTGCGAGGATCTTATTTTGACCGGCAGCACCGAGGACAAGTACGATCTCGCCTCCTGCATAGCCGAAGGATACGTCAAAAAGGACGGCGAGAAACTGATCTCGACCATCCCGGCATTCACTAAATCCGAATATGAAAGCTTCTGCAAGCTCACCGAGAAGCATTTTTCGAGCATAGTTCCCGACTGGAACAGCATGGCGGTGGATTTCGCCGATGGATATTGCAGACTATTTCCGAAGCATCTGCATGATGACGCACTGAGACTGTCGCGGTATTTTTGGTTCGCGCTGTTCGGCTCGCTCTGCGAAGCATGGCAGGAGGATAGGCTCGAAAAGCCGCCTGTCGGAAGCTTCTGCGCGGTCATGATCGAAAATTAAAAAGTAAAAAGCAGCTGTCATATCCACAGCTGCTTTTTATCATGCGTGTTTTCTCTCGACAAGACAGGCGACCGCTTCGGAGATCTCGTTCTCGCTCTGTCCGGCAAAATTCACCACAACGGCTTCGCCAAGGTAATTCTTCGCGCCCTCCGGAATGTATTCTGAGATTCCGGCGATATTTATTCCGTGTGTCTTAGCGTATGCCACGACTCTGCGCTCGGTCAGTCCGTTGTGCAGCCTTATCAAAATATGCACTCCGGCTTCTGTTCCGAGTATCTCGACAGAATCGCCGAAGCATTTCAGCTCATCTATCAGTCGGTCACGCCGATTCAGGTATATCTTCCGCATTCTTGACAAATGCCTTTCGAATGCGCCCTCGGCTATGAATTTCGCCAAAACATACTGTTCGAGTGCCGGTACGGTAGATGAATAAAACATATATTCGTCTTCGAACTTTTTTAACAATTCGGGCGGAAGCACCATGTATCCGATACGCATTGACGGAGCCAATGTGCGCGTAAAGGTGTTCATATATATCACTCTGTCGCTCTTGTCAAGGCTGAAAAGGCTCTTGAAGCTCTCTCCGTCATATCGAAATTCGCTGTCAAAATCGTCCTCGATCAAATATCTTCCATCTTTTGACGCGACCCACGATATTAGCTCGCGCCGCCGTCCGCAGGACATGACCGTTCCGAGCGGAAAGCTGTGTGACGGTGTGGTCTGAACGACCTCTATATCCTCAGAATCCTCGATCACCTTCGCACTTATTCCCTCGTGATCGGATGGAATAAACGACAGCCTTGCACCAAGATGCGAATATATCTTCGCCGCTTTGGTATAGCCCGGACTTTCAAAGGCATAATTTTTCTTTCCGAGAAGCTGATATACCAGACCTATCAGATATTCAGTTCCCGCGCCGATTATTATCTGACGTGCATCGCAGTCTATTCCGCGCAGAAGCCGAAGCTGCCGTGCGATCTCAAAACGAAGCTCGTACACGCCCTTCGGGTCGATAGAGGACAAAAGCTGTTCGCTTTTTTCGGATATTGTCTCGCGCATGAGCTTAGTCCACGTGTAGAACGGAAAGCCCTCGACCGCCGTCCGCGCCGTTCTGAAATCATATCTGAAATTTTCGATAACCGGCTCATAGCTTTCATCTGCACGTGTATCTGTCTTTATCCCGTCCGCGACAAAAAAACCTATCCTTTCCCTTGAATATATATACCCCTCGGCTTCGAGCAGCTCCAACGCACCGTTCACGGTCATGAGCGAGATGTTCTTCTCCTCGCTAAGCGCACGCTTTGACGGCAAACGGTCGCCCGAACGCAGATTTCCAAGACGTATTTCGCGGCGTATCTCAGCCGCCAAAAGCTTATACATAGGTTCTTTCATCTATAATCATACCACCCTTTTTAACTGCAATACCCCAATTATGCTCATTCAGAGCACAAAACATCCCTATGACCGAACGTCAATATTATTCCTCGCGGTAGAGATAAAATTCATTTCCGGCAAGCTCCGGCAGAGCTGTGTTCTCCGCATCATACATTTTAAGTGCGGTCGGAGCTTTTCCGTATCGTCCAAGCTCGTCATCGTACTGCAAAAATGTATTCGAGCAGATCACCGGAAGAGAGCTCTCCTCATCCGCGGCACAATGTATCATCATGTATCTCGAACAGATAAGATCATTTCCTTCTATAATAAACTCAGAGGCTTTATTCAGGCTGTCCCAGGATTTTATGTGTGATGCCGCATCCTTGTCGGGACGCTGATGTCCCCAGCCGAAGCCAGCAGATCTCATGACGTTGTTTTTAATGCGTATATCCGACATATATCGAACTGCATCGTTTTCGGGCTTTCCGAGGAAATATTCTATACTGTAGGTGCAGTATTCTATCAGATTGTCGGAATATTCGACATCGGTCATTATGCAGTCGTTCGTTCCGCCTGTCGAAAGCTGGTGGGTCGCTCCGGCATCGTATATCTGATATATGTGATTGTGCAGAACACGATAATTGTTGCAGCCACCATATATCTCGACACCGTTTCCGAATCTTGTGGGTCTTCCGTCACGGTAGAATTGCAGTGAGCCGCCGATCCATCCGATGACACAGTTCTTGACCGTCAGATCATTTACAGTTCCGCTGCCTATGCCGTGAGAGCCGCCGTACATTATCGCCAGATCATCAATGGTAACGCCGTCTCCGCAGACCTGGATTATATTAGACCGAGTGAGAAATTCAATTTCGCCGAAGCGTTCGGCAGGGTTCACATCCGAGCGCAGATATACCCGTCCACCCTCATCGTTATGCACCTTCTCGCGTCCGAGGTCGTGGAAGAAGGACAGATCCTCAGACAAATCCTCAAAGCCGGCAAAAGGCTTTCCGGTCACATTGTCAAGTATACTTCCGTCGGGCATGAAACGCTGTGTTACCTTGATCGCGTGCTTATCGCCGCCGTCAAAAACTATGCCGCCCACATCGTCAGCCAGCTTGCGACTGTAACGCCATATTCCGGGAAGCACCTCGCGCCAATGCCCGGTCTTCGCACCATCGAGCGGAGAGCCACATATGATCGGTTTTTCACCGCTGCCGTAGGATGAATATGTAACGCCGGAAAGTGCCTTGAATTTTCCACGCCAGAGTCCTCCGCGCTCAAAAAGCACCTCAGCTCCCGATGGGATCGAATGCTCGGAAAGAGCATTAAGCGTTTTCCATGCGTTCTCGGGTGATCTGCCGTCATTCGAATCGTTTCCTTTTGGTGAGATATAAAAAAGTGTGTCCGACTTCGGCTCGTGAGATGTAGAAAGTATAGAACGGCGCAGATCATCGGCTTTTTCGTAAAGCTGATCCATGATCGCAGTTGTCGCCATAATTAGCATATTGTTTTCCCCTTTCGGTTGCATAAGGTAGATCTTCGAGCTTAAAATAAGCACTATATATACTATACCACATTTTTCGCCAAAATGCAAGAGGAAATTGATAATTTGTCGAAAAAAATAAAAAAACAAAGACTGCCGTACCCAAATACAGCAGTCTCGTTAATAAATTCATGCAAATTCACTCAGTATCACACGCTCACAGCTCTCCGGTGAATACTGCCACATATCCATGTGATCGATCTCATCCGTGATAAAGCTCCGCGCCTCTCTTTTCGGCATTATTCCGCAGAACGGATCGACTATCGACAGCTTGACCTTCATCTTTTCCGGGATGAAGGATTTTATGTATACCGCCACTGCCTGCCCGACCGTCAGCTCATCTCCGCGGATGTTTTCGGCAAGTCCTGCGAGATTCGGTGTCAGCTCGATGAAAACTCCGTAGCTCTCAATGCTCCGAACTATGCCCGTCACCGTCTGCCCGACCTCAAACAGCGCGGCATTCTCAGTCCATGTTCCGAGCATTTCGCGGCGGCTGACGAATATTCGTGACACCCTGCCCTCTTCGTCACGCTCGACCGACCGCACAACGACACGCATGAGCATTCCGCTCGAAAGTCGTTCACGCGGATGTGCGATCCTTGAGACCGATATGCAGTCTATCGGAAGGAGCGAGATAACTCCGCAGCCAATATCGACGAATGCCCCGAAGCGTTCGAGATGAGTAACCTTAGCATCGATAATATCACCTGGGATAAGCTTCGATATGAACCTCTCGAAAGCTTCGAGCTGTGCCAGACGGCGCGACAGGACGATCTCATCACCGTCAATTCGAATTATCTTAAAAGCGGCTATCTTGCCGACACGTGTTATCGCGGCAATGTCCTTTATCGGTGGCAGCTCGACCTCATCGTGCGGTATCACAGCCTTCGCCGCTCCAAGCTCAACTGTCAGCTCAAGTCGGTTCGAGCAGGATATGACCGGAGCTTCAAGTATCCGTCCCTCTTCAAATGCGCGTCTTAAACCCTCGCGTGATGAAAGTGCCGTGCGATTTTCCTCGGTATCAATGAGTGCGCCCTCGGGTCTGTAAACTTCTTTTTGCATATTTTTTCCTCCAAAATTTCAGTTTGAAATATTATATTCTGCACCGACAGAATATATGAGTAAAAAAAATTGTAAATAATGTGTAACACCCCTTCCATTTTTCAGCGATTTGTGGTATAATATAACTACAGGATAAATAATTTCCTTTAATAAAAATATTTTACGGAGGTATCGAAGATGACACAAAACATTATTATCACGATCGGCAGACAATACGGAAGCGGAGGACGCGAGATCGGCGAAAAGCTCGCCGCAAAGCTCGGGATCGCATTCTACAATAATGAACTTATCTCTATGGCGGCTAACAAGAGCGGAATGGCTCACAACGTTGTCGGCGAAGCAGATGAAAAAGCCACGAACAGTCTTTTATATACACTTGCAATGGGCTCGTCCTTCTTCAACGGAAATGCCGGTATCGCATTCGATATGCCGATAAACGATAAGCTGTTCGTCACTCAGTCAGACATAATAAAAAGTCTCGCGGATGAAGCTCCCGCAGTATTCATCGGACGCTGTGCCGACTATGTGCTGCGCGACTATCCGAATCTTGTAAAGCTCTTTATCCACGCGCCGCTCGAATTTCGCGCAAAGCACGTGAGCGAACGTCATGATGTAACTCCCGACAAGGCAAAGGATATAATCGTCAAGACTGACAAACGCCGTTCGAATTACTACAATTATTATACAGGTCAAAAATGGGGCAGACTCGAAAACTTCGATATTGCAGTAAATTCCGCGCTTCTCGGCATCGACGGAACGGTCGATATGCTCGCCGATTACATCGCCGACATCAAAAAGCTTCGCGGGATCTAAAAATAATTTAAAAAATTTTGGAAAACCCCTTGACAAATGCTCGAAAATGTGGTATAATATATGAGTACGGTAAGGAAACACCTTACTGATGAGCCACTAGCTCAGTAGGCAGAGCATTTGACTTTTAATCAAAGGGTCTGGAGTTCGAATCTCCAGTGGCTCACCACAAAAAGAGAACGGATTTTATATTCGTTCTCTTTTTGTTTTAAAATTATGTTGACTTTTCACGCTTTCTGTGGTATAATATATTAAAATCAAAACAGGAAGGAAGCCTTCAAAATTGGAAGGTTTGGGGCAAAATTTTGGAAAAATTCGATTTTTCACCAATCAAAGCCGATCAGATCGTCTCTGTGCCAGGATATTTCGTCTGGTGCGGCAGCATGGTGCGCACGCCTGACGGAAAATGCCACCTTTTCCTCTCGATGTGGGAGGAAAAATGGAAATTCGAATACGGTTGGGCAACACATTCGTGCGTAGGATATGCCGTATCGGACGAGCCTTGCGGAAAGTATGAGTTCAAGGGCATAATTTTAAAGGGTTCGGGAAAGGAAAACGGTTGGGATCGCGATTCGGTACACAATCCGTATGCCTTTTACCACAACGGAAAATTTTATTTGTACTACAGCGGAAATTACGGTGACGGAGCTTACGCGACCCACACGTCAAATCAGCGTGTCGGAATCGCATACACCGAAGATCCGCTCGGCGAATGGACACGCTTCGATTCGCCACTCTTTGAGAGCCGTGTCGGAAAATATGACGAGAGCGGAAGTACCAATCCGAGCGTATGCCGCCGCGCCGACGGAAAATTCGTGATGGTATATAAGAGCTGGTCGAAGCTGCCGCCCTTCAACGGCAAGGTCAGCATAGGAATCGCCTTCGCCGATGACCCGGCAGGTCCGTGGGAACGCATGGATGACCCGATATTCAATGCGCCCGGAGTCAGATTTGCCGCCGAAGACCCCTGCGTCTACAGCTGCGGCGGAAAATTGTATTGTCTTTTGAAGGACATGGGCAATTTCTACATTCCGGACATCGAACGGTCGATAATCCGCTTTGAATCTGATGACGGAATAGACTGGAGGCCGGCTTCTCCCCTGCTCTTCCATACACGCGAATTAGATTTCGAAGACGAAGGAA
>CAZRVL010000045.1:0-16498 GCA_964603455.1 uncultured Lachnospiraceae bacterium | reverse complement strand
CGAATAATAATAATAATAATAATAATAATAATAATAATAATAATAATAATAATAAGGAGAGAAATATTATGAAAAAAGCCTTGTCAATACTGCTTCTTTTCAGCTTGCTGCTTAGCACAGCATGTGGTGATTCTCAAACACAAAACGAGGACACCTCAAATTCCGACACAACTGCATCTGAAAGCTCAGACAATTCGGATGGAGATACAGTGAAATGTTCACTTCCTTCCGATCTGAAATTTGTGGGAAAGACCGTCAATATCCTCGTTTCGGATGCCGAGAGCAGTCTGCTTGAGGTATATGCTGAACAGACCGGAGATGTCGTAGATGACGCGATATTCAATCGAAATCTCGCGGTCTCGGAGCGTCTCGGTATAACTCTTGAGCATACAGCTATAGAGGATTTTCAGGGCAGCACTATCGCAAAAACAGTAAAGGAAAATGTTCTTGCAGGTGATGAACCTTACCAACTGGCTTTCACCGCGCAGTATTATTCGACTGCAAACGCGCTCGAAGGTGTTTACTACAACCTGCTTGATATGAAGTATCTCGACTCGACACAGCCTTATTATGCCCAGGACTTCGTAGAGGCTGCAACGATATATGACACTCTCTTCTACATAACCGGTCACGCTTCACTTTCACAGACCACCTCATCGTATGTAACCTTCTTCAATAAGCGACTTGCAAACACCTGGCTGCCGGATACCGACCTTTACGGTATGGTACACGATGGAAAGTGGACATGGGACAATCTCGGCTCGCTCATGAAGGACATATATGAAGACCTTAACGGAGACGGTCAGCGTGATATAGATGACTTCTACGGAATGTGTACGACATATACGACATCTCCGCTCGATTCGATACTTCCTTCCTGCGGAATACAAATCGTTGAGATCGACAACGATGGAAATATCAACCTCACGCTGAATAACGAGCGTACAATAAATATGTATGAGATGCTCGACAATTTCCTCAACAAGAATGACGGTGTTTACTGCAAGGGCGAGACCGGTGACGCGCAAAATGCCGCACTTGAACAGTTCACATCTTCAAAGTCGATATTCCAGATCACTCAGCTCAACAAAGCCGAAAGCTCAATGCGTGACTTCGCAGAGCCTTACGGAATCCTTCCAGTTCCAAAATATGACGAAGCACAGGAAAAGTATTATACCATTCCGCATGACCAGTATTCGATACTCGTAGTTCCATCAAACTGCAGCGATCCCGACCTTGTAGGAGCAACAATCGAAGCTATGAACTATGAATCCTACAAGACTGTAACTCCTGCATACTTTGAAGTCGCTCTCAAGACCAAATATCTTGACGGAAACGAAGATGCTGAAATGTATGACATTCTTGTATCAGGAAAGGGCTTTGACCCAGCTATCCTCTACTCCAACTACTGCGGAAACCTCAGCTGGATAAGCCGTCTGATATTCCGCCAAAACCAGTCCTTCTCCTCCTACTATGCTTCTATCGAAGAATCCACAAAGGAAAAGCTTGCTGATATTCAGGAAAAGCTCAAAGCACTCAGTGATGAACTGCACAGCTGATAATATTTAAAAAGCTCGGCGAAGACCAAATCAAAGGTCTTCGCCGAGCTTTTGCTTATTTGAAATTATTTTTTAAATTCACACTCTACAGTTACAATAGAATACGGTTCTACCGAAACTTCGAGACTGCTGCCGTTTATAGAAAAATTCCCGACAATATTTCCAAGAAGGTCTATCTGATGCGCCGAGACTATTTCAGTATCGAGATCGAGCTTCACGCTTGCTGTATCTCCGCAAAGCTCATTCAGTCTTATGAGCATATTGCCTTTTTCGTTCAAGGTTATCGAGGTTATCTTAGCACTTGAAGTATCGGCATTAAGCAGCACACCGTTTGACGGAAGTGTACCTTTATGCGGATTGGTCGAAACATATCTGAGCGGATGATTGAATTTTTCGGAAATGTCAGCCATTCCACGCGGACACTCAGTTCCGATACCGATGGAAATATTCATTTCCTGTCTTCCGCGCTCGGGGTCGAAATCCGGATTACTTGCGGTATTTATGATAGTTGATATGATCGTGTTCTCAAATGCCCTGTAGCCGTATTTCGAATCGTTCATAACATATATCGGAGACTTGTCACCGAGAGCTTCGGTATATGTGAGAGCCGGAATATCATGATTTTCACTTCTGCGCTTTGAAACACCCATTGGCACATCACAAAGATATTCACAAGCCTCATATGCGAACGGAACTCTGAATGCCAGTACAGGAATAAATCTGCCGGCAAGCTCATTCCAGTCTACCGAGATATGATAATTTATCAATCTTGCTCCCTTATCGAGCGTGACCTCACAGTTCACACTAGAACCGAGCAGCTTTGCTTCAAAGCGATAGCCTGCGCGAAGACTTCCGAAATTGAAGCGATCTACCGACTTTATATCAGATACCTGATGTGTCGCATGATATTTACCGATGACCCACGCACTTCCGTGCAGTTGAGTATCTATATGGACAAGTCCGGCAGAATCTCCAGATCTTATCTTTTCTCTTCCATCGGTCTTATCAATGATCGAGATTATGCCCATAGTTTCGCGGTCAAATTCGACACGCAGATATTCGTTTTCGAGCAGATACTTATTCTCAAAGCCGAGAACATTGTGAGTATCACCATAATAGAAGGGATATGCTTCGACCTCTGCCTGATTTACAACGACTGTCGTATACCCGAATGCCGGAACCTTTACCTTCACCAGAACTCTTATAAACTTATGATCCCAGTATTGCTGCAAAGCACCGTCTATAAGTGCAAATTCTATCGGAGCTCCGTTAATATCGGTAACTCTAAGCCGTCTAATATCTCCGACCCAGTCCCAAATGCGAAGCTCACAGTTTTCATCGCGATCTGCTCCTGTCGGGTTTACGATATTGAAAACACGTGTCAGTCCGACTCCGCGTTCGGGATTCGGAACACCTGAAAAGCTGTTCACACCGTATCCGACTCCCGCACCTTCCGACTGAGATGCACGCTTTATCTCTTCATCGCTGAGCTTCACAGCCGAACAGTCAATATTATCTGAAAGGTTTCTGAGCGCGAGATTTTCTTCGGTCTCAGCGTGAGCAGAGGCAGTCTGATACAATCCCATAGCATATTCGCGGCTGTCCTGAACACAAGATCCGGTGAGAATATCATGGAAATGTGTGAAAAGTGTGTTCTGCCATGCTTTTTCGTATGCGGCGAAATTATATCTCGAACCATATCTGTGATTTCCGAGAGCTGAAAGAGCCGATGCCTCTATGATCTTAGCTTCGGTCATGCGATTGGCACGCTTTATACGTGACTGAGTGGTATAGCAGCCATCGAACAGGAAATTGAGCTCCTTATCCACTATCGGAAGCTTTTCGCGAATTTCCGGTCTGTCTGCGATCTCGAAAAATTCCTTGAATGTTCCGAAGCGGATATTCGGATATATTCTCCACTTGCTCATTTCGATTGCTCGCTCAATATCGCGTCTGGTAACACCGCCGCCATGATTTCCGACACCGTACACGATAAGTCCGGTCTTAAGACCACCCATTCTGCGCGACAGATCTATAAGACCTGCACCGATATGCGGAGTTATGGCTGAATTATACCAATACGGTTCTCGATACATCAAAACTTCTGCACCTGACGGAGCTTTGTATCTGTAAAGTACATTGTCACCGTTGAGACCGCGGCAATGGTAATAATACTTTATACCGGCATAAGAATCGATCTCCGGAATATGTGCGCTGTGACCGAATGTATCGGGCGAAAAATCTATATTGAGAGAAGCGGGATCGACTCCCCATACATTTTCAAGATAATCGCGTGTATACTTTATTGTATTCAAAAGCGATTCACCGGTCGGCATATTCTTGTCAGTCTCGACCCATGCAGTCGAAGTGATCTCCCAGCGTCCTTCGGAGATACGCTCCTTTATCTCAGCCATCATGTCGAGATCATATTCTTCAACAAGCTTATATACCGATGTCTGAGACTGAGAGAACTTAAAGTCGGGATATTCCTTCATAAGATCGAGCATAGTTCTGAAGGTTGACAGTGCAGCAGATACCGTCTCGTTCCAGCCCCACATCCAGTTCATGTCTATATGCGCGTGTCCGCAGAGTATCAAAGAATATTCCTTTGCGGCAGCTTCGAGCGGAAGAAGCTTATCTTCAGCCTCATTGCACGCGGTCTTGGTAAGCACGCCCTCATTGTCGAGTGAATTTTCAACAATATCAAGAGCCGCCGAAATATCAGAAGCGAAACAGCCGTTATTCGCGCCATCAAGCCTTAAGGCAAATTCGAGCTCCGAGATTATTCTGCGTATAGAATCGCTCGGAGGAGTGATATGCCATTGTGTTTCTTTTGGCATACCGAAAGTATATTCAAAGCCGACAGGTTCACGGTTTCCTCCGATACGCTGCTTCAGCTGTGAAAATCTTGCGTCATTATTCATATTTTTATCATTCCTTTCGCATATGTGTTTTTGCGCTCAAAACGCACAAATTACCTTTATTATAATACCATATCAAGATATATTTGTCAAGTGATTTTTCATATATTTTTAGAAATTCCGCAAGCAGCAAAGCATAAATTTTAAAACGCTATATCTGACCTCCGTCATGCTCTTTTCGCCATGCTGTAGGTGTCATACCGAGATTTTTTCTGAAGGCGGACAGAAAATATTCTACCGAACAAAATCCGCTCTCAAACGCGATCTCCTTAACCGGACGATTTGATGAGGTGAGCAGTCCACAGGAATGCCTTAATCTCGTAAGCATGAGATAGTGATTAAATGTCATTCCCATATTCTTTTTAAAACAGCTTCCGAGATAATTCGGAGTCACGAACAAGGTCTCTGCGACCGATGTCACGGTGAGCGGCATTCTGAATTTATTGTTTATCTCAACTATTGCCTTATGGATAAGCGGTGAAGTCTCAGATAAAAGTCTTCCGGGCGATTCACGCAAGACCGTAACTATAACCTGCTCTGCAATATTTTTTAACATCATCTCCGAAAAGCGGTCGTTTGCACATTCTTCTCCGTTCTCACGCGCCGCATTTTTGAAAAGCTCTTCTATCAGAGCAAGCTTTTCGCAAGAGAGCATACATCGGAATTTGCCTATTCCGCAGCCGAACGAAGACTCGATACGTTCATCTACATTTCCGAGCTTGAAGGAAAGATTCAATATGCGCACGTCGCTGATCGCTGTCAATCCGTGAAAATCACAGCTCGACATTATATACCCTGCCCCGGGAGTCATCAGATATGTTTCATTGTTCATCGTGTGCTCCAGTTCGCCCTGTGCAAGGATTTCGATCTCGTTGTAATCATGCCAGTGTATCGGAACTTTGCGCCCCGCTTTAAAGCTGCGCTCGGAAAAAATGAAATTTTTCGTCTCTGAAAACCTGTCAAACGTTACTAATTCATACGGACGCTCAAATGTATATTTCATTGATTTTCTTACCTTTTGAGTTGATTTATATCTACCGAGGTTCGGTTTTTTATGATATAATTATAACATATCAATAATAATTTTTCAAGAGGAATGGCTTATGAAAAAAATAATTTTCGAATCAAAAAACAATGCCGTGCTTAAGGACATTGAGGACAGGAAACCTAATGCCGGAGAAATGCGTGTCAAGCTCGCCTACTCGGCTCTCAGCGCAGGAACAGAGCGTGCTGTTTTGACAGGAAACGAAGAAGGCGGTGAGAAATTCCGTTTCAGCTTTCCTTCAAGTTCTGGCTATAGCGGAAGCGGTATCATAACCGATATTGGAGAAGGAGTGACCGATTTCAAGGTCGGTGACCGTGTAATGGTACACGGCGCGGGACATCAGCAGTTCGCCACACTTCCGACAAAGGAATTTGTTCATGTTCCTGATAATGTGGGACTGGATGAAGCGGCAATGGTCATAATCTCAGGCTTCTCATTGGCAGCAGTCCGCAAGATGAAGATCTCGCTCGGTCACAGCGCATTGGTAGTCGGACTCGGACTTCTCGGACTCTTCTCCATCCAATATTTGAAACTCTCGGGCGCATATCCGATAATTGCATCAGATTTTTCAAAGGAACGCCGCGAACTCGCATTAAAGTTCGGTGCTGATCACGCACTCGATCCTGCCGATTCCGAATATACCAAAAAGGTAAAGGAGATCACACGCGGCGGTGTAAATGCCGCTATCGAAGTTACCGGAAACCCAATGGCACTAAAACAGACCCTCTCCTGCACAGCGAAATTCGGAAGAGTCCTTCTGCTTGGCTGCACAAGAACGATGACCGAGGTTGATTTCTACAACGATGTTCATCGTCCCGGCATAGAGCTTATCGGCGCACACAGCGGAGCTCGTCCATCGCTTGAATCACATTCGGGATTTTTCACCGAAATGGATGACTGCCGTGTCACATTAGACTATTTGTCCGCAGGGAGACTGAATTTCAAGGATATGATAAGCGAAGTTCATTCTCCTTCCGAAGCGCATGAGGTATATGCTCGTCTCGCTGTAGGAAAGGATTTTCCAATAGGCGTTATATTCGACTGGAACAACTTTAACGAATGATATAAAAAGCTCTCATCGATCAGCAAAGTCGATGAGAGCTTTTTGCTCAACAGCTTAACAAAGCTTCATTGATCGGTTTCAAGCCTTTATCGCCTTCATAAGCAATTCATTGACTCTAAGCTCACGATCAAGATCAAATTCATTCGGCTTTTCGCCGGCTACAGTCTTTGCAAAATCTATCATCATGGCATCATAACGTCCATATGGCGGAAACGATATTTCTTCATGACGATCAGCGAACATCATAGGATGTCCGGGATATGTCACCTTCATCGAGATCTTATTGGCTGAAATCCTTCCCGGAAGTTCAAAGGGATTTTCAAGCGGTTTTATTTCTATAGTTCCGTTAGTTCCAGATATAACAAACTGCCTTCTCGCATCTCCGCTGACTTCGCATGCGACAGTTTTTATCATTGACCAACCGTGTTTATATTTCAGCATGATAAGTCCGAAATCCTCTCCTGTCTCTTCAAGTCCGCTATTGACCGAAAGCGGCAAAACTTCATTCGGCATTCCCATGAATAATTCCGCAAGATCTACAAGATGACATCCCAAATACATCATCATTCCACCGGGAATATCCTTAAGCCATCTGCGCATTTCGCCGTGATAGCATTGGCTCATCTGCGCTTCAACGCATATGATTTCTCCGAGCTTACCCGATCTGACTATTTCAAGTGCACGGACTACCGCAGGATTGTATCTGTACATATATCCGTTCTGGAAGACCAGCTTTTTCTCTTTTACGATAGAAATAAGTTCTTTGAACACTTTATCATCCGCGCCGCACGGCTTGTCCGAATGAACATTGAATCCGGCTTTTGCAAAAAGCAGCGAATCACTATCCTGCTCGATCTCGGCAGATTCAACTATAACAGCATCGAGCGACTTGTCCGCAAGTATTTCATCAAGAGTATATTCCTTAAGACCGCTGTAGCACGGCATTCGCCTTGCGGCTTCAAGTC
Source organism: uncultured Lachnospiraceae bacterium (assembly GCA_964603455.1). Taxonomy (GTDB): domain Bacteria; phylum Bacillota; class Clostridia; order Oscillospirales; family CAG-272; genus Flemingiibacterium. The sequence goes on along the minus strand of CAZRVL010000045.1, from coordinate 8,945 downwards.
TGTCTGGATGAGTTTCACAAAAACCTGCGACCTCAAAATAATTCGGAAGACTGCGCATTGTCTGCATCGTATGGAAGGAATGCGTATATTTCCATGTTCCGTATTGAACTACTTTTATCGGCTTCATTTTCACCACTCCATTTGTTTTTTTACTATTATACCATATTTTTATAAAACGCACAATGCAAAAATCACGGTTCTGACTAAGAAAATCAACACATGAAAATATATCCATCTGGGATGTTCATCTTATTTTTTAAGTAAGCCTCCGAAAAATGGTGATTTTATATAATAATATGGTGATTTTATGTATTGATTACGGGAAACATATGTGATACAATATAAACACAAAAAAACAGCAAGAAATTTCAGCAGCACACAAAAAGCATTTAAGGCTCTTGCCGCGGAAGCAGCCTCATATGTCAAATGTTTAACAATTCGAAAGGAACTATTATCATGTGGAAAAACAGAAAACTCACATCTATTATTCTGCTTAGTGCTATCGCGGCTTCTTGTATAGGCTGTCAGAGTGATCTATCGAACGACAACACAGGTCTCAAAGAAATCGATGAAAGCAGTGTCTCAGAGGAAACTACCGTTATAGAAGAATATACTCTTCCAAACGTAGATTACGGCGGAAGGACAGTTACCTTCACAGGCTATGCTTACGAAGGCTCTTGGGCGATCCTTCGTTATAATATCGCTATTGATGAAGAGACCGGCGATATTATTAATGATGCTATCGTAAAACGTAACCGCGCCGTAGAAGGCGCACTAAATGTAAACATTGAGCTTATTCCGCTCACTGTACATGACCGCAACAGTTCTGCCGTGCTTCAAAAATATATAATGGCACAGGAAGATGCCGTGACTGTCGGAATGCAAATGAGTGCAGGACTTTCTCCGTTGCTTACAACAGACGGAATGCTTATAAATCTCAAAGACATTCCGACTCTTGACCTTTCTCATTCGTGGTGGAATCAAAATGCAAACGAAGAGTACACGCTTTACGGAAATCAATATGCAGCTGTCGGAGATATTTGCCTATTCAATCTCGGTGCTCCGGTCGTCGTGTATTTCTCAAAGGAAATGGTCAAGGATAACAAGTTGGATGACCCGTATCAGCTCGTTTATGACGGAAAATGGACTATTGACCAAATGTCCAAAATGGCAAAGGATGTTGCAAGAGATGCCAACGGTAACTCAACAGTTGATGTTGAAGATATTTTCGGATTCGCAGGTGAAAATGATTCACTTTCATACACTCTGTTCAGTGCAGGCGTTCGCTATTCGAGCCGCGATAATTCCGGTAACATACAGCCGTCACTGAATACCGAAAAAACTATCGCAATAGCAGACGCATTCGTTCCATTACTTCGTGATAAGCAGACAAGTATTTATACCGGAGACTGGGAAAAAAATTATCCCGAAGGACCTTTTGTTGGTCTGATGGTTCCGAAGCTTACGAAAAACGAACTTTTATTCTTTTCAAATCAGCTTCACGTATCGCTCAGTATGCGTGATATGGAGTCGGATTTCGGTATACTTCCAATGCCGAAATACGATGAAGCTCAAGAAAATTACATTTCCATTGCTAATACATGGTTCTCCGATCATATCGTTATACCTTCGACAAATACCGATCTCGAAATGACCGGACATCTGCTCGATGCTATGGGATATTATGCCAAAGAGTATATAACGCCGGCATTTATAGACTATTCTGTCAAGAACAAGGGTGCGCGAGATGAAGACTCAGTAAATATGATAAATCTTATCCTCGAAAATCAGATATTCGATGTAGGACTTATATTCAACTGGGGCGACACGAGCGGAATGCTTGCAAGCATGATCAAAAACGCAAATCCGAGCTTTGCATCGGTATGGGCAGCTAACGAATCAAAAATCTCATCAGAAATAGCCGATACTGTTTCGACTTTAAAAAACAAATAACATAAAAAATGAACGTTCCGCATACCTCGGAACGTTCATTTTTATATTCTCAGTCTTCCCTTCCCATTGCACCGGTCTCTGTCGAATTTTGGATATTTGAACCATGAGAGAGCTGCAATGCACTGTCTACCGCCGAAGCTATGATCTCCGCCTGCATATCTCTTGCATTATCACGAAAATGATAGGTATCAGACATCTCTTTATCCTTATCGAGCGAATCTGTCGGAGCAAATAGATCTATTACAGAAAGCGAAAGCTCATCCGCTATCTTCAAAACTATATCATTGAGCATTTTCGAGCGTTCGGTCTTTTTTTCATCGTTGAGCGATGTTGAAAGCGTGAGCTGCAGTTTGGCATTCGGCTTTTTGGCAAGTATAAATCTCACGGCTGCACGATATGCCTCCTCCCATTCGCCAATATCTGTAGTGAGGCTGTGAAGTCCGTTATTAAAGCTTATAAACGCAAACTCTCCCGAATCAAGAATAAATTCAAGCTCACGGAAATAATCCATATCGGTAACACATTTAGAGCTTGCCCAAAATGTGACATTCGCACGGTCTGCAAGCTTATCACGAACGTTTGCATGGTATCCGTTGCATATTGAATCGCCTATTAGCAGCACTCTCGGCGTTACCTTATCCGTAGCGTTAAACGCATAATTTATCGACCATTCTATATTCTCGCGGACACGCGATGTGGTCTTTGGCTGAAAATCCTTATAATTCATATTACATACCATCCTTATACTTGTAATGCTGTTATTTAATTATATCTCAATTCTACCTTTTTGTCAAGTCCAATTTCGATTTTTTAAAATACGTCTGCCGACCTCTTGCATTTTTTTTTGAAATATGTTATAATATACTGAGAAATCATTCGAAAGCTGTAGGAATAAAGCATGACCGATCTCAAAGCTCTTATAAAAAATGAAAAATATAAAACAATACTCCTTCTCCGCTGCATCCCCGCAACAGTCGTTACGCTTTTCGTTGTCAGTGTTATCTGCATGAATCTTCTTGCAAACAAAACGCTTTTTAAGACCGATTGGATCGCTATAGATGGCGGAATACTCATCTCATGGCTGTCATTTATGTGTATGGACGTTATAACAAAGCATTTCGGTCCTGAAGCATCAAACCGCATATCGGTCTTGGCATCGGTTATAAATCTTTTGACCTGTCTGATCTTCTTCGCTGCAAGCCGCATACCCTCAAATGCCGGAGACTACAGCGGATTCGACAGCATATTCGGCGGAACATGGTTCATACTTCTCGGCAGCACTGTAGCATTTTTGAGTTCCGCAGCACTGAACAACCGACTTAATTGGACTATCGGCAAGCTTTTTAAACGCGATCCGAACGGTCGCCTGGCTTTTATAACTCAAACATATATATCTACATTTATAGGTCAGTTTTTCGACAATTTTATATTTTCGATAATAGTATTCGTCATATTTGCTCCAATATATTGGAACGGCTTTTCATGGAGCGTTTTGCAATGTATGACCTGTTCGCTTACCGGAGCAACTGCCGAGCTTATAATGGAAATGCTTTTTTCACCGATAGGCTATAGAATAGTTAAAAACTGGCAGAAAAACAATATCGGAGAAGAATACTTAAGACTCGCAAAAAAATAATTTTTAAGAAAGAAGGTTAAAAATTATGAAGGTTCTGATAACCGGAACATCAAGCGGCATAGGAAAAGCTATTGCCGAATTATTTTTGAAAAAGGAACATAATGTCATTGGAATAGACCGTCTGCCCGCAGCTATATGCAATGAAAACTATTCACACATAACGGCAGATGTACGTGACCGTGAAAAACTTCCTGACATTCCGGATGTTAATATTCTCATAAACTGCGCCGGAACGCAGAATGAGGACGATATAGATATAAACTTAAAATCAGTCATCTACATAACCGAACGCTATGGAATGCAGTCAAAAATAAGATCTATTCTGCACATAGGTTCTGCAAGTGCGCACACAGGCTCGGAATTTCCTGAATACTGCGCCAGCAAGGGCGGACTTCTCGCATACACAAAAAATGCCGCACTAAGAGCCTCAAAATTCGGCGCAACCTGCAACAGTCTCGATCCGGGCGGCGTTTTGACACCGCTGAACAACTGTGTGGTAAATGATCCAGAGCTTTGGGAACAGATAATGTATGAAACGCCGCTGAAGCGTTGGGCATCGCCCGATGAAATAGCTGAATGGGCATATTTTCTGACCGTAACTCAATCCTTCTGCACCGGACAATCCATATTGGTAGACGGCGGTGAATCAATAAACTATCATTTTGTTTGGAAAGATTAAATATCAGCCTTTGATAAAATATATTTTGAGGTAAACTTATGTATATGTCCGACCTGACTATAGAAAACCGCCGATTCCGCTTGATCGTAGGCACAAATGCAAAGGTCAAGAGTCTTATCTGCAAATCGACAGGCGAAGAACTGATATACGGCGAAAGCACAGCTCTATGCTCCGTAACTCAAAACCGTCCCTACCACAACGAAGTAAAGCTTGCACACCCCAACAAACGCACGACATATGCTGCCAACCGCATCCGAATCGAAAATGACAAGCTTACAGTCGGCTTTGAGATAATTCCTTACGAAGCTGTGATCAAGATCGGCTGTACTGATTCATATATATCCTTTACGCTTGAAGACTTCATCGTTCCGCTTGAGCTTTACGGCGGTCTGAATATTACTCTACCGCCTGTAGAAGAATTCAGAATATTGCAGCTTCCCATCAAAAGCAAAAAATATTTCGGCGAATGGCTGAATGTAAACTGGGATGAAAGCTGTGCAGTCAACATAATATCGACCTCGCCGTATGCGTCTATCGACTCACAGCGTCACGACGGATACCGCATAATGTATGCCGACGCATTGCGCTCCGTCAAGCTAAAAGGAACATCTGCCGCGCTCATCGTCTCAGACACCAACGAATATCTCGACTGTGTTGATTCGCTCGAAAAGGATTTCGGACTTCCGCACGGAGTCGAAAGCAGAAGGAACAATTTGATAAATGCGTCAATATATTGGAGCGCAGATATAAATCCGTCAAATGTTGACGAGCACATAGCATATGCCAAAAAAGGCGGATTCAAGCTTATGCTCCTATATTATACCTCTATCTTTAAGGAAGAGGGCGGATATATGCGCTGCGGAGATTATGACTACCGCAGTGAATATCCAAACAAGGAAGCTGACCTTACAAAAATGCTCGAACATATACGTGAAAACGGAATACATCCAGGACTGCATTTTCTCCAGACACACATCGGACTTAAAAGTAGATATGTAACTCCGAAAGCCGATTTTCGTCTGCACTTGAAGCGGCATTTCACTTTAGCTGCGCCTCTTGAAATTTCTGAAACATCCGATATTTTTGTTATGGAAGCTCCGGAGGATTCCGAAATGGCTGACGGTGCCCGCATACTTAAATTCGGCACAGAGCTTATATCCTACGAAGGCTTTACTACCGAACGTCCATACCGCTTTACCGGATGCAAACGCGGAGCTTGGAACACAGACATTACAGAACACTACGCAGGCGAGATCGGCGGTGTTCTTGATGTAAGCGAATTTGGTGCGTCAAGTGTATACCTTGATCAGGACTCCGATCTGCAGGATGAGGTGGCCGATAAGATATCCAAAGCCTACAACTGCGGATTTGAATTTGTATACTTCGATGGCTCTGAAGGAACTAATCCGCCTTTTGAATTCCACGTCCCAAATGCACAATACCGCGTCTATCAAAAGCTGAAAAATCCGCCTATCTTATGTGAAGGTGCGGCAAAAGCACACTTCAGCTGGCATTTTCTCTCAGGCGGCAATGCCTTCGATATATTCTCACCCGAGATATTCAAGGACAAAATACGAGAATTTCCGGCAGAAGAAGCCGCAAGAATGCGTCAGGATTTCACACGTATAAACTTCGGTTGGTGGGGATTCTGGGATAAACGCACTCAGGCAGATATGTATGAATTCGGAACGAGCCGCGCCGCCGCATGGGACTGCCCTGCAACTATTCAGATAAATATACAAAATCTACGCTCTCATGCACGCACGGGAGATATTTTCGAAGTGATGCGCCGTTGGGAAGATGTACGTTCGAAGAATTGGCTTACAGATAAACAAAAAGAAGAACTGCGTGATCTCAACACCGAGCATATCTTACTTATAAACGAGGAACATGAGTATGAGCTTGTCAAATGCGAACAGCTTGAAAGCGTATGCTCCGGTGACAGCAGAGTGCGAGCATTCATCTTTACAAGAAACGGATACAGTTGGGCTGTTTATTGGCACGCAGTCGGTGAATGTGAGCTTATAATTCCAAAGCTTGAAATTGCAGTATATGATGAGCTTTATCATCCGCAGATCGAACTGAAGACAGAAAACGAAAATATTCTGATACCTGTTGGAAACCGCAGATATATCAAAACTTCTGCATCTATGAAAGAGCTTGTCTCGGCTCTTGAAAGCGGGAAACTCATAAAATAGACTGCATTCCGACATTTTCATGCATTTTTGTCGTTCATTTTTCGAAATAAATATAGTATAATGTTATTATACGCTAAAATCTGCAAGCAGCTCCTTGCTTTTTGAAGGCTCGGTATAGTCATGGAAAAATATCAAAGCAAATATTTCAGTACCGCAAAAAGGATGGATGAAGCTTTTTTAGAGCTTATAAGTGAAAATGACATATCTCTGATAACTATAACCGAGATATGCCAAAAAGCCGGGGTAAATCGTTCGACCTTTTATCTCCACTACGAAAATATAAACGATCTGCTTGACGAAAGCATAGAATATATGAAGCTTAAATTCAAGCACCATATGAGATCTCATGTGGAAAGCGTTATTCCAAAACTCAACGATTGTCCTATAGATATGCTCTACCTGCTTACTCCAAAATACCTCGTACCATTCTTGGAATTTATAAAGGAGCACAGACAAATTTTCAAGGCTGCACTCAAATATCCGACTCTTCTCCATATGGACAAAATATATGAAAGAATGTTCAGATATGTTTTTACTCCAATCCTCGAACGCTGTCATGTGCATGAAAGCGAACGAAAGTATATGATGATGTTCTACATACACGGACTTATGGCAATAATCGATGACTGGCTGAAAAATGACTGCGCCAAATCAGTACTTTCTATCGCAGGGATAATGCAGAAATGTGTAGGAAAAATGTAAAGGAGAAGAACTATGAAAGCCGGAATTTATCTCGGAAAGGAAAATATAGAAATACGCGAACTCCAATTACCGAAGGTCAGTGACAACGATGTCCTTATAAAAAACATATATTCGGGTATCTGCGGGACTGATGTCGCGGTATACAAATATGGTCCTGAGACCGGGCATAAAGTCAATGTCGGAGGAGAATTTGGTCATGAAACGGTCTCAAGAATAGTGAAATGCGGAAAGAACATAACCGAATTTAAAGTCGGGGAAAGAGTATATCCGTATCCGCGTTATGCAAAGGACGATACGAAACGTGCCGGAACTATCGGCGGATTTTCGGAATACATATTAGTTCCGAATGCAAAAAAATATCATTCACTCTATCCTGTTAATGATCAAATTCCGGACAAGCTCGCATGCCTCATCGAGCCTTTTACAGTCGGATGCCGTGCAGCGCGCCGTGGATGTATCCCATGTGGCGATAGGCAATATGTAAAGGGTCAGAGCGCGGTCGTGTTCGGATGCGGTGTGATCGGATTATCCGCAGCGATCTCATTTAAATATTTCGGTATGAATAAGGTAATGCTATGTGACAATTCCGAATTTCGACTGTCTATAGCAAGGAAACTCGGATTTGAGACCTCTATGCCAAACGAGTTCATACCGTCTGCAAAAAAATACTTCGGGCTTTCACACTCGCTGTCCGGAGAGGTTGCCAATATAGACTGTTGGCTTGATGCCGCAGGAGCTGTCAATATACTCGACAGCTTTTTAACCGAAGGAAAGATCGAAAGCCGCTTCGTCTCGGTAGCGGTAAACAACGCACCGCGAGCTCTCGATCTGCTGCATATGACATACGCACAGCAGAGCATAATCGGTTCAGGCGGTTATACACCGGATGATGTCGCAGATGTGCAAAATATAATGTCGAGCAATGCAACTGAGCTTTTGAAGATCATAACACATGAATTTCCGCTCGATGAGCTCGACAGTGCGATACGCACCGCATCAGACCCCAACAACGCCGGAAGCGTTGTAATCAAAATGGATAATTAAAAGATCTTTATGGACAATCATGCAATATTTATTAAACAGCGTTTCAAAAAAGATCAGCCGAAAATCAAATTGAATGAGCACGGCATATGAACTTCTAAGGCACAGGCAGAAACCATCGTGAAGTTTGAACCGATTTATGATCTATACCAAGACCGCCCGAACGAAAAATGTTCGGGCGGTCACTATTTATTTGGTAGATTTCTTCACATTTTTATGCTATACTTATGATAAAGAATAAACGAAAATGAGTTCGGAGGTTTTGCTATGGCAGAGTTGGTATGGGCAATTATTTGTGGTGTGTTGGCGATCGCTTCTCTGATTATAAGTATTATGTCGTTCAAGGAAAAGGGATTTCTTTTCAACAATGCTTATATTTGGGCATCAAAGCAGGAACGAGAGACAATGAATAAGAAACCACATTATCGTCAGTCAGCTATTGCGTTTGCTTTATGTGCGGCCCTGTTTATGTTCATGGCACTTGAATGTGTTTTGCTCACCGACTGGCTCTGGATAATTGTGGGAGTATTTGCGGTTGCATTGCTTGTGTATGCCATTGTTTTCTCCGTAAAGGAGCAGATAAATTAAGTTGTGTCGTAAAACTGCAAAAACATTTAGGAACTAAAAGGCGCACTTATGCAGTCAGAAAGTTTGAATAAACCACAAGATGAAAGGAGCTATAATGAGCGACAACGACAGCGTACTAAATGACCTTTTAGAAAAGCAATGCTATGTG
>CAZRVL010000044.1:0-16647 GCA_964603455.1 uncultured Lachnospiraceae bacterium | reverse complement strand
AGTATATCGAGGGGACTTGTCCTTTTTGCCCTTCCGATGATAGCCGGAAATCTTTTGCAGCAATTCTATAATATCGCCGATACACTTATAGTCGGAAAAGCAATCGGAAGCGATGCACTCGCCGCAGTCGGTTCGGCATTCACGCTGATGACCTTCCTGACCTCGATATTTTTAGGATTGTCGATGGGCGCGGGCGCATTGTTTTCGATCTGCAAGGGTCAGGGAAATATCGAAAAGCTTCGCGCCTCGGCAGCACAATCGTTCATACTGATAGCTCTTGTGACGCTCATCATGAACGCGACAGTCTACATATTCATAGATAATATCCTGTATTTTCTGAATATACCGACAGAGCTCTACTCCTCGATGCGCGAATATCTTATGATAATCTTCGGCGGTATCGCGGCGACCTTTCTGTATAATTTTTTTGCCTGTCTGCTCCGCGCCGTTGGAAATTCTACCGCCCCGTTAATTTTTTTGGGAACATCGGCAGTTCTGAACATCCTGCTCGATCTGCTGTTCGTTCTGACCTTCAAGCTCGGAATATCCGGTGCAGCATATGCTACAGTTATAGCACAATATGTCTCTGGCATAGGACTCATGCTGTTCGTGATCAAAAAATGCCCGGAAATACTCCCAAAACGCTCACATTTTAAATTCGACAGCTCGACTATTCGCGAAATAGCCGACCTGTCGCTGCTCACCTGCCTGCAGCAATCTGCGATGAATTTCGGAATACTGCTCATCCAGCGACTTGTTGACAGCTTCGGCGCGATAACTATGGCGGCATTTGCGGCGGCAGTAAAGATCGATGCATTCGCATACCTTCCCGTCCAGGACTTCGGAAACGCATTTTCGACCTTCGCCGCCCAAAACTACGGAGCTGGTCAAAAGGAACGGCTGAAAAAGGGCTTCAGAACCGCAACGCTGATAAGCGCAGTCTTTTCAGCCGTGATCTCGCTGATCGTCTGCATATTTGCAAGACCGCTGATGAATATATTCGTCAGAGCAGAGGATGTCGAGGTCATCGAAAAAGGCATGACCTATCTACATATCGAAGGCGCATTCTATGTCGGAATAGGCTGTCTCTTTCTCCTGTACGGCTTCTACCGTGCGGTAAAGCGTCCGGGAATGTCGGTCGTTTTGACCGTGATCTCACTCGGAACTCGTGTCGCATTGGCATATGCCCTTGCCGCACCGATAGGAGAGATCGGCATATGGATGTCGATACCGATAGGCTGGGCACTCGCCGATCTTGTCGGATACGGCTATTACCTTACAAGGCAGAACAAACTGATCAATAAAAAATAAAAAGATCACTCCGCGAGGGGTGATCTTATATTTCCATAAGCATAGGCACACAGCCGTCGAAAAACGGTTTCTCGTCAGACAGCATATAATCATCGAACCGCCGAAAACCGCACCTCGAATAAAAATGCTCTGCCTGCGGAACTGAGTAAAGACAAATATTCGTTGCTCCGATATGTTCGTCTGAAATCTTTTTGATCTTATAAAGTAAGCAAGTTAATATTTTTGAGCTCAGCGTATCATATTTTCCGGATTCTTCGCTGTACGGAATGCTCCTGTAACGCTCATCTACCGCAAAATAATCTATTTCCACAGACGGAAGATTGGTCGTAAACGCCAATTCATCCGCTCCAAAGCTGACTCTTATGGCATTGCAACAGATCGCACCGAACCCGATTATCATATCGTTTTCTTCATCGAAAAATATATATGCAACTGCATTTCTGTTATTTGGCATATCGCCGTGTATAAAATCATCTATGCTCGGATTTCCGCAGCAAAACGATTCTATATGCGATCTGTCTACCTCATCAAGCTTGCGTATCGAAATTTGATACTCATATCCAAAGTCATGTTTTATCATTGTCAATTCATCCTAATCCTTGATTTTTTTATGTGAAACTAAGTTTTTTTCAAACTCCGATGCACTTTTTTCGATTTCGCTCCATGTCTTCTCATCCCGTTTGAGCTTCAAGAACTCTTCGGTCTTCTCTGGCGCAACAACGAGCGGACGCTTGCAATTTGAAGTGTATACCATATTCTCAACTCCCTTCTAAGGATATTATATCACAAATCGCACTTAAAGTCAACAGCATTTTGTATGATTTTAAAAAACAAATTTGCCGCGATTCTATTGACAAATTCGCGAAATTGTGTTATACTTTTATTTAAAGATAATTCTACAAAAAGGGAAACTCCCATGAAAAAACGAAACCAATGTCTCCTATTTTTTATCATAATAGCAGTGCTCATAATTCTCGGCGGATGCAGTCGGCAAAAAACTGCTGTCACGGTAAGCGCGGATGACGAGATACTGTCAAGCGGTGAAAAAGACGGATTTTTATATAACAAATACAATAACTATATAGGAATATCAAAATATATCGGCGAAAGCTCCAACAAGCTCATTATTCCCGAAATGATCGATTCCCTGCCGGTCGCAAAGCTTGAAGATGAATTTCTTAATGAAAATTTTACATTTTCAAAAATAGTCCTTCCAGATACGATCGTCTGGATAGGAAGTCATTCTCTGATCTCCGAATCGGAATTTGAAGTAAACATTCCGAAAAGTGTCCGTTATGTCGGACTCGGCGCACTTGAGGGCGCAAAATTCGAAGATAAGGAATTTCTGATAATCGGTGACGGAGTTCTTGTCGGTTATAACGGAAACAATGAAAAGATCACCCTTCCATCGAACGTAAAAGTCATCGGAATGGCATTCTACAGCAGCAAAAGTATATCGGAAATATACGTAAACAGCGGCTGTGAAGAGATCGAATCGAGCGCATTCGCTTTTTCGAGCGCGAAATATATATATCTGCCCGACAGCATAAATAAAATCGGCAGAGACTGCTTCATCGATTCATCGCTCGAAAGCATACGTATGCCGAGCGGTGATTGCGAGATCGGAAAAAACGCATTCCAATCGACAAACAAAAACCTCGTCCTGACCGTATGCGAAGGCAGTGATCCGATGCTCTATTCGGTCGAGAACGAGCTGAGATTCCGCTTCGAAAACCGCGATGAGATATTTGATTCAAGCTTTCTTCAAGTGGTCGGAATCGGCAAGCACACCTTCACGCTGAAAAACGAACAGCTCGATCTTAATATAGAAGAAGCAAATATTTCGCCGGACAAAGCTCATGCCATAGTCCTTGAAAACACAGACGATAACGATATTGACTGCGTAATCTACTATCTCGATCTTCGTACTCTGCGCATAACCGACCGAATCAGCTTTGACAAAACCAAACTCATCGGTCTGCTCGAAAGCGGAAGCATTGAAAATTTTGACTATTCAAGCTGCAAATTTTCGGGCTCGCTCACACCGTTCGGATGGGGAAAAAGCACATTCTCGGTCATCGGCGAATACGTTATTTCACGTGGCGATGATGAATGGTCGGTAATGCTGTCGATAGAATATCTGCCAAATTCAGGCTATCTCTCTGCCGACAATATAAAAGTCGATACCTCCCTGCCCGAATATCTCGGCGGATACACGATGCTCACGGCGACCGATGATCTCAGCGCAAAGCTTTACGCCAAAAAAGATTCGGACGGCTCATACAGCTCTCCCATGATCCGTTGGACATTCGGAAATATCAAGCTCGACTCCGATAAGCTTGCGCCGAATTGTTCTCCCTCGCTCATACTGTCTGATCTTAACGGAGACGGCATAGACGATCTGCTGCTTTTAAGCTATCCCGATGGCAGATCAAATACATCGGCAGTCCAATGTGCCGAGATATTCTTAGGTCCGACCGGTGCGAAAAAATTTAAAATTTCTCCGCTCTCCGACTTCGAAAGCTCCGACAAATACACCGAGCTTTTTTCAAACAACGAAATGTCGGTGACAGTCGGAAAATATACATACTGTGAAGCTTCGGGAAATCATCTGATCGCCACACTGTCGGTTCAAAGCGATGATCCACAGCTCGATACCAAGGCAACAAATACCGCGGTAATAATGGTATATTCCTACACAAATGGCAAAATACAGCTTGAAAATATATTCTCTGCACGTGAGCCGTTCCACATTTCGGATGATCACGCAAGCATTTGGAAGATCAGTGAAAGCGAATTGCTTTTCGTCTGCGGCGAAACTTCATCGACCGCAAAAAATATAATGCAGTCGGATAATATGCGGCTGCTCGAAGAAGACCTTGATGCCGATGGCGAACCCGATATTATCTTAGTACTCGAAGCCAACGAAATGACCGAGACAAATATCGAAACACACCGCGAAGAGCTGTATATCCTAACCTCGTCTGACAAAAAGCTCAGAAAGCTCGATGCACTTTCGGATGCTATAAGCTCTATATCAATAGAATCCACAGATAACGGCTGGCATTTTTCGAATAAATTCGGAAAATTCAATCTGACACTCGATGAATTTCCTTCGGACGATAAAGCCGACAGCGAAGAGTCCGAATCAAACAGCTTTTATGAAATGCCCGATCTTACGCAAAGCTTCGAATATTCATTTTCAAACGGCAGAGTTATCTGCAACATGAAGATCGCATTAGGTGACGGTATCATGTCCGAAGCTCTGCTCCGTCTGACCTACAAATTCGACTCGCAGTTCCGCCTGTGCGACATTTTGACCATTCCTGAGGGCACTGCGGAGCTTACGATGGACTATGACTCAATGAAGTCATATCTGTCCGCTATATATACAAAAAGCGTCCCAAACGTCCTCATAAAGCTCACAGACCTCGGCGAACCGACTCTGTTATTCTCACACAACGGCTATGCGTTCGAGCTTGTGCTTATGAATGTAAAGGGACAGAACGTGACCTTTGACAATCCGCTCATCACCTGCGGCTCGCATATCAGCTTTGACCTATTCGAAGTCGATGGATACCTGATCGTCCGCTCACTCGGCTACGATTTCGGCGACACGTATATATTCGCCGATGACGGAATCTACCGAAATTATTCGACCTATGACCAATCCACCGAGGATTATCTGACATTTTTCGAAGATGATGACGATCTCAAATACGAACGTATAGCCATGCGCTATAATACCGCCGACCTGACCATAACAAACGGCAGGATCATATTTGAACGCATAACCTCGCTCGATGACTTTTACAAGGAGATCGGAAATGCTGAAATAGTTGACGGAGAATTGACCCTTGTCCCCGAAAGATCTCTGACAATATCCGAAATCTTCGAGCTTGATGAGCTTTTAAAGCAGGCTAATATCAGCAAGACCATGCCGGAGTTGATCGAAAAGAATATCCAAAGGCTCACCGCCGAAAGCGGTTCGACCGACATATCTATAACCTATGCCGACCTGATAAGCGAATTTGACAGCTTCGTGAGCATAGTCCTGAACGCCACGATAATCGATGCCGAGAATGCAGTTCTGACTATAGAAGATCTGCCAAACGGAAAATTTCTCACAAGGCTCGAAGCAAGAGGACAAACGCTCGTCTTCGATGAGCCGAAGCCGTTCGGCGACCCATCGGTGCTTGAAATATTCACGAACCAAAATGTGTCTGTCTTTCAAATATGCCTTGACGAAAAATGTCAGAGATATATCTTCACCGATTCAATGATGATCGAGGAATCCGACTGCGAAAAAATAACAAATGACGAATTTGAAAACGATTTCGACCGCGCATATGAGTATTATTTTAACAAAGATGAAGAGCTTCCCGAATCCGGGGAGCTTTTTCGTTTAATGTAGAAATAGTTTAATAAAAAGCGGCTGTAAATTTATAAAAAAATAAACCGCAATTAACCACTTGCAGAGCGATTTGTGATATAATATTTCCATCAAAATTTTCAAAAGGATTTTCGAAATGTTAGAACTGAAAAACATCGTAAAAGATTATCTTGCAGGTGAGAATACCGTTCACGCACTTAAGGGAATAGACCTGCAATTCCGCTCGAATGAATTCGTTTCAATACTCGGTCAGTCGGGCTGCGGAAAAACAACAATGCTCAACATCATCGGCGGACTCGATCAATACACGAGCGGCGACCTTATAATAAACGGCGTATCGACAAAGGATTTCAAAGATCGCGACTGGGATTCCTACAGAAACCACTCGATAGGCTTCGTATTCCAGTCATACAACCTCATCTCGCATCAGACCGTTCTCCAAAATGTCGAATTGGCATTGAGCCTTTCGGGTGTCGGCAAAGCCGAGCGCAGAAAACGTGCAAAGAATGCACTCGAAAGAGTCGGACTCGGAAATCAGCTCGATAAGAAGCCGAGCGAGATGTCGGGCGGACAGATGCAGCGCGTAGCGATCGCCCGTGCGATAGTCAATGACCCGGATATAATCCTCGCGGATGAACCGACCGGCGCACTTGACTCAGAGACCAGCGTACAGGTAATGGATATTTTAAAGGAGATCGCCGCCGACCGACTTGTCATAATGGTCACGCATAACCCAGAGCTCGCCGAAAAATATTCCACGCGAATAGTCCGTATGCTCGACGGAAACGTCCTCTCCGACTCAGACCCACTGCGCGAATCCGAAATAGCCGAGGAACGCAAAAAAGAGGATGAAAATGCGAAAAAATTATTCGAGAAAAAGCCTTCCCTCTCGCCGACCACATCCTTCGGACTTTCATTAAAAAATCTGTTCACCAAAAAGGGACGCACCGCGCTGACCGCATTCGCAGGCAGCATAGGTATAATCGGTATCGCACTTATCTCCGCCGTCTCACAGGGTACAACGAACTATATCGATACCGTTCAGGAGGACACTCTATCATCCTATCCTCTGACCCTCGAATCGAACCATGTAGACCTTTCGTCGATGATGCAGACCTTCATAGACTCAGCAAGTTCGACAGAAAAGCATGATAATGACGCTGTATACCAGAAGCCGGCGTTATATGAAATGGTCAATGCGATGAGCAATATCGATACTCGCCAGAACGACCTTGCCTCCTTCAAGCAGTACATCGAACGCCAGCTCACCGATAAAGAGTCCGATCTCTCAAAAGCACTCAGCGGCGTAAAATATTCATACGATCTCGACCTTCTCGCATATACGAAAAACGTTGACGGAAATATAATCCATTCGGATATGAACGAGCTGATGAGTGAGGTCATGATCAAATATCTCGGCTCACAAATGAGCGGCTTGGCTGCCCAAAGCTCGAATATGACCGGAGTTTCGTCAATGCTCGGCATGGGCTACAGCGGAACATGGCAGGAGATGCTTCCCGGACTCGATGGCGAAGCGATAAACCCGATAATCAAAAAGCAGTATGATCTCGTATACGGCAGATGGGCAGAGGCTTATAACGAGGTCGTGATAGTTCTCGACCAGAACAACGAGATCGCCGATATGACCCTCTACGCACTCGGACTCAAATCCGAGGACGATATAAATTCGATAGCCGAAGCCGCAGTAAACCGTGAATCTATAGAATATTCGACCACGAGCTGGAGCTATGAGGATGTCTGCAACACCGAATATAAGATAATCCTGACTCCCGACTGCTATCAAAAGGACGAATCGACCGGACTCTATACCGACCTTCGTGATACGAATGCAGGACTTAAATATCTCTATGACAATGCGATAGACCTGAAGGTCGTCGGAATAATCCGCCCGAACGAGGATGCGGTATCCGCAATGCTCACCGGCTCGATCTGCTATACCTCCGCGCTTACCGACTACGTTATCGAGAATGCCAAGGATTCCGAAGCGATAAAAGCGCAGCTCGATGACCCGACAACAGATATTTTCACAAATCTCTCATTCAAGGACGAGGGCACAAAGAATGACAGCGAAAAAGCTTCCGCATTCAACGAGCATATAAAGGGTCTCGATGAAGAATCGAAAGCCGAAATGTACAAAAAAATAATGTCCATACCGTCAGACGATATTCTGAATGCTCAGGTCGAGCAGATAGTAGGTCCGATGACACGCGAAGAGATAGAAGCCTCGATAATCAGCGCAATGAGCGAGCAGACCGGAATGAGCGCAGACACTATCTCGGCATATATCTCCTCAATGAGCGATGAAGAGCTCAAGGGCTACGTTTCAGAATCGGTCGCCGAGCAGGTCAAGGCACAGTATGCCGCAAATGTCGCAATGCAGCTCAAGGATGTTCCATCAGCACAGCTCGCCGCAATGCTCGACAACAACGAATTTACTACCGAGGACTGCGCAAAATATTATGATGAGCTGCTCGAATTTTCCGATTCGACCTACGATGAAAACCTCAAAAAGCTCGGTTATATCGAGCTTGACGATCCGGCATCTATAAACCTCTATGCCGCAGGCTTCGAGGACAAGGACACGATAATAGACGCTATCACCGCCTATAACAACAAGGTCGATGACATAGAAAAGATCACCTACACCGATTATGTCGGCATAATGATGTCGTCCGTCACAACGATAATCAACGCGATAACCTATGTCCTCATAGCATTCGTTGCCGTCTCGCTGATAGTATCGTCTATAATGATCGGTGTCATCACCCTGATCTCTGTACAGGAGCGCACCAAAGAGATCGGTATACTCCGCGCAATAGGCGCATCAAAGCGCAATGTTTCGGGAATGTTCAACGCCGAGACCGTGATAATCGGCTTCACCTCGGGACTTCTTGGTGTCCTTATCACATATCTCCTCTGCATCCCGATAAACCTCATTCTCCACCATTTGACCGGCATCAACAACCTGAGCGCATATCTCCCACCCACAGCCGCAGTCGCGCTCGTAATAATAAGCGTCCTCCTGACACTCATCGCCGGCATAATCCCCTCTCGTTCGGCATCGAAGAAAGACCCCGTAGTCGCACTGAGATCAGAATGATCGGATAATACAAAAATATCCTCCGCAAAAATGCGGGGGATATTTTATATTTATAGCGAATGCTCACCATTTTGCACTTATGATAAGCGTATAAAGTACGATCTTCTCCTGACTTGAGCTTCCTAAAAGCCACTTGAGCATAGTTCTATCAATCGTCCTGCTGCTGACAAATCTCTTCACCGAGACATCAAGCCTTTTGAAGCCATCCGACTCCAATGCCTCATCTGCATATGCGCATACCTCGTCAGCCAAAGAGCGGTCATCTGTATAAAAATTGCAGATATTATCGTCATAATTGCTTTGAAGCTCCAATGTGCAGGAACGTTTCCCACTCCGTGCAGCTTCACGGCACGCATAACGAAACGATTCTACATATCTGTCGCAGTTTGAAAGTATTTCCCTTCTCTGCGCTTCGGCACGCATATCATCTGTGATAGTCTGTTTTCTCAATTCATCCGCAAAAGACATTTATACACCTCTCGTATCAAAATAAAGTTTAGCCTCTGCGAGTGCCTTCCTCAAAAAACATCGGAAGTCTGTCCGCAAATATGTGCGACTGATCGTCAAACTGCAATAGCATCGGAGTCGTAAGCCCATTCTCATAATTCTTAAATTCAATGAGCGTCACACCGGTGAAGGTCATATCGAAGCTCGCCCAGAAAATGTGCGGAGGTATCGACAAAAGATGTGCTATCCAGGTAAGTCCGAAGCCCTGATGACAGAAAACTCCGACATTCAGATCGTTCGGCTTCGTTATCCTGTAAACACAGCCATCACGCTCATAGCCAAGCTCCGAGAGCAGCTTGTCCGAGCCTGCGGCGATAGTGTCGATACGTCTTTGGACGCTCTCAGTCTGAAATTCGGGATCGGCTTTCTTCCAGTCAGCACCCAGATATACCGTGTCATTGTTCTTGTAATCTGTTCTCTGCTTTGCAAAGCACCAGCGCGTAGAGCCATCCTCGCGGCGAATGCTCATATCGGCATAGGCATCCCCCTCACTGCACCAGTCAAGTATCGTCATCTCCTTGCGAAGCACCTCGCAGGTCGGCTGTGCAGTCTGTCTTGCACGTCCCATAGGACTCGAATATATCAGATCGAGACCATTGTTCGAAAATCTGCGTGAGACTGCCTCAGCCTGACGCTTTCCGAGCGGAGTCAGAGAATCGGTCGCATAATCGGGCGTACCGTGACGGATAATGTAAAGCTTCATAATTTCAATTTCCTTTCGATAAAAAAGCGGATATGTCCTATAACCATTATACCACTTTTTTCGGCAAATGTCAATATAAAAATAAAACTCTGCCGAAAACCGACAGAGCTTTAAATATTAACCGAGAGATTTTAAATTTTCAACATATTCGTCAAGCTTCAACTGAGCCGACTCACGGCGCGATTCATATCCGGAGATATACCCTTCGCTCTCACCGCCGAGATATTTCTGAATATAAGCATTCGTTGTGCCAAAGTCAAATACATTGTTCAGATCGAAGAATACATTTGAATAAACTATGTCGAGCATCTCATCAGTGCCGTCTATACGCGCCGTCTTTCCCTTGACCACATTGTCGTAAGCCGCATCACGTATCAAGTCGTAAGAATAATATCCCATTACCTCCATGACGAGCGAAGTCCTCGAAGCATCACGGCAGGTCGCGGGAACAGCGATGCCCGAAGGTCCGGCAGGTTGACCGACCGAATAATAGCTCTCCTGTGCCTTGTCGTATTTCGGGAGCGGAAGTATGCCATAATCAGATTCCATCTCACGCGCACTCGGAACACTTTTGTAGCCGGTTATCAGATTGTTCATCGAGGTCTGCATGAACATTGCACGATCCGAAACAAACATCTTATAAAACACCTCTGTGTCATTATCACCATAAAACACCGACTCGTCATTAAAATATGCGTTCAGCTCTTCGATCTTCGAAATGAAGCTCTCACTTCCCATGTTCAGCTTGAAATCGTCATTTTCACGCACGATCATTCGCTCACCGAAGCCGCCAAGCATATATCCGTCAGCCGGAGCACCGACTATCGCATACTTGTCATTTTCGTCATATTTCGAATCGCCGTTGACATCGACTGCTTTGTCGGCAGTAAGCTCCTTCAATTTGTCGAATGTCCATTCTCCGCTCCTGACAAGCTCATAAAGCCCGGTTATCTTGTATTCATCGGTCAGAGTCTTGTTGTAGGCTATGGCTGACGGCATATAATAGAAGAACGGAGACAGCGAACCGCTCGTGAAATACAAATGTCCGCCGACCGCAAAATCCTCGACAAGCGATCTGCACCACCAACCGTTCGAAAGATCGAGATATGGCAGTGCCGAAAGATCATAAAGGCATCCGTCAAGCGTCAAGGATGAAAGTCCGAAATTTACCGATGTAATAACAAGATCATATGCGTCCTCGTCCGCCATTACCGTGCTCTTGACCTTATCCTTTACCTCATCACGATTCTCATACGGATAATTGACTATCGTAACACCAAGCGTCTCCTCGGTCTTTCGATTGCGCTTTATTATCGCATCGTTAAGTATTTCGCCGTTCTCCTCCTCATAAAGCGGAAGATTCGGACGCTGGTCATACGACTGTGCGATTATTCTGAACTCATATCCTCCGTAATCCTCCTTCGGCAGAGTTTCGAGATAATCGATCTCCGCGGTGGTCTCATCGGAGCTTTCGCTCGGCGCAGTAGTTACCTCACCGCCGACATTTTCGTTTTGACAGGACACGAGCGAAACAAGATTCGCTATAAGACAAAGACTCACGAGCTTTCGAATATTCATTTTCATGGCATCCCTTTCGTAAAAAATTCTGTACGGGTCTAAATTTCCGCGTGCGCAGCTCTGTTTGCAGCACGGTATTCATGAGGAGTAGTTTTGAAGTATTCGCCGAACAAACGATAAAAATAGCTTATATTGTTGAATCCCGCCTCGCCGGCAATATCGATTATCTCCTTTTCGGTGTAAAGCAGCATATGCGAAGCAAAGCGTATCTTCAGAGAATTTATATACTGCGACGGTGTGACATTCAGATACTTCCGAAAGCTGCGGCTCATATGCTCACGGCTCACACCGCATGAGCGCGCCAAAGCATTCAAATCAATATCCTCACAATAATTTTTCGAGATCATTTCCAAAATATTCTTGAACCATTCGGGCATCCTGTTCTCAGCCGGATCGACAGACAAAAACTCACCTATCATCGAACATAAAAGCGTCCTCATCTGAATCCCCCTGCTCTGAGAGGGTTGCATGAACCTCAGACTGTTGAGCCTCGAAGAATAAAATCCGAACGCCGACTCGTTCAAATAGACGTTCATCGGCAGCTCAGAGTCCAAAAGCCCGCTAATGTCGGCATTCAAAAATCCGCAAAGCTCGAACAGCAGCTCACAGGATATTCGAATATTGAACATACTGTAGCTCTCTGACTTGTAGCCCATATAGCAATGCCTGTCATCGGGGCGAATAAATGTCATACATCCGCGGCTTATCGGAACAAAATTATCGTTTACGGCATGGATGAAATTTCCGGCTTCAACTAATGTGATCTCATAAAAATCGTGACAATGTGGATATGTGATCTTTTGGAATATAAATTCACCGCGCAAAAGTATCTCGATATTGTCAAAGGAATAATCCGGCTCAAAGTTTTTCAGCAAATACTTATCCATAACAGCTACCTCTTTACACATTCATTATACATTATTTTCAAAAAAATATCTACCACTATAATGACCAAATATTGTACATATGTGATCTTTGAGGGAAAAACAAAATATAAAAAGCGGCAGCTACTTGCGTAACTGCCGCCAAAGGGGGTTGGAGATCAAGCGGAACTTAGCATCCGCTCATCTGATATGTATATTATACCACACTTCCTTCGAAATGTCAAGAGAAATTACATATTTTATTGTTATTCGTCGGTGTGCTGTAAATAGGCATATTATTCAACGACTTTTTTGGCATATTTTGCTGACACCTTTGCCTTACCAAAATCGAAATGCCGATAATATATCACAGTTGCCGCCGCACATACCATCCAGCCGACCGGATAGCCAAAGCCGACCGGCAAAAGCTCATTCGAAATAAATGTAGACATTACATACAAATATATCTGACGCACACCTATAAAACTCGAAAGCATTATTATCATCGGCGCACGTGTGTTTCCAGCACCTCTCAGAGCCGCCGAAAATACCTGATTTACTGAGCAGCATATGTAAAATGGAGTGATGAAATGCAGCAGTGTCTCAGCTTCCGCAACGACTCCTGGGTCTGAGTTGAAGATCGACGCCAAAGGCTTCGCAAATATTTCGACCAAAATAATTATCAAAGCACTCGTGCAGCTCGACATGAGCCATGCCGTAAAAGCACCCTTCTTTGCACGTTTAACATCGCCGATACCGAGATTCTGACCGACAAAGGTCGTCGCCGCCATCGAGAGCGACTGAACCGGCAGGAAAATGAACATATCCACCTTGGAATAGGTCGTCCAGCCGCCGAGATTCGTTGCCTGATCGCCGTTGACATTTCCGATATACGACTGAACGAAAACATTTGCAAAAGCCGTCAGAGCCATCTGCAATGCCGAAGGAATGCCGATAGCGATTATCCGTCCGAGCATCGTTCTGTCGCATTTCAATTCCTTGAGCTTAAGCTTGACCCACGAATCGTTCTTGACGAGCACGAATACAGTCAACACCGCCGAGATCCATTGTGCTATGATAGTTGCCCACGCAACTCCGGCAGCTCCGAGATCGAACAAAAATACGAAAACGAGGTCGAGCACCGTATTTGTCACAGCCGAAACTATCAGAAATATCAACGGCCGCTGCGAATCTCCGACCGCACGCAGTATTCCGGCTCCCATATTGTAGATCATAAGTCCCATTACACCCGAAAAATATATCGTCAAATAGGATCGCGCAAACGGATAAATATCGCTCGTTGTGTCACGCAGCATGAGCTTCAGCATCAGTGGCGTACAGGTAACACCGATTATCGTAAACGCAACACCTAATATAAGTGTCATGAATATCGAGGTGTGAACGGCTTTTTCGACGCCTTCCCTGTCCTTCGCACCGAAATGCTGTGATATGATAACGCCCGCACCTGTCGCAAGTCCGGAGAAAAATCCGATAAGAATATTGATTATCGGACCAACGCTTCCGACCGCAGCATACGCGCCGGTGTCACCGGTCTGTCCGATGACCCATGTGTCAACCATATTATATAGCTGCTGAAATAGATTTCCGACCAATAAAGGCAGAGCAAATTTCAAAAGGTTGCTCATTATGCTGCCTTCGGTCATGTCAAGCTCTCGTTTTTTTCCTGAAAACAATTTGTTGAGAACTCCTGTCAAAGAGACCACTCCTTTTTTGTAAAAGATGAATCTATTATAGCATATTTTATCGAAAAAAGCAACAGTTTATTGCTTATATAAAAATAATTCTTTTGTAAATAATTTTGCTGTAAACTATTATCAATATAAAAATACCGCCGTGCTCGGCGGTATTTCGTCATCCAGACCATTTGCACTGCACATCGGCAGCACAGATATGAGGATATTATTCTATCGGATCTCCGTCCTTGTTGAAGAGCGGAAGCTTCTGAACATATGTAATATCATCGCGGTCGATGGCATCGCCCTCAGCCAATATCGCCATGCGTCCGACGATCTGACCGCCCGACTCCTCGACCAGAGCTTCGAGCGCATGAAGCGACTCACCGGTCGAAATAACATCGTCAACGATCAAAACTCGCTTTCCGCGCATCTTGTCGGCATCAGCCTGATCGATATAGAGCGTCTGAACCTTGGCGGTAGTTATCGACTTGACCTCGGTCTTTATAACATTTTTCATATAGAGCTTGGGAGCTTTACGGGCTAAAATATAAGAATTTTTGCCCGACTGACGCGCCATCTCATGGGCGAGCGGAATGCCCTTTGATTCGGCTGTGACCATAATATCGAACTCCGGAGCTTTTTCGAGCAGCGCACGCGCCGACACCTCGGTAAGCTCAACGTCACCGAAAATTACAAACGCGCCGATATAAAGATCATCCGTGAGACGGCAAAGCGGAAGGTCGCGTTTAAGTCCCGCGACATCGATAGTGTAAAATTCTTTCATGACTTATCCTCCTCTGCACTAAAAACAGCACACTTTATATTATATCACATCAAGAAAAAAAAGAAAAGTCTTTTTTGAAAATTTCGGTAAATTTTTTATGTATTTTTTCTTTGAAACCTCTTGCTTTTTTTCGAAACATATGTTATAATAGAGTGTAAGAAATTTTTTCTACATTTTATTCGAAAGGAGTTTCCAAATCATGGAAAAATTCTTTAAGCTCAAAGAGAACGGTACAACAGCACGCACCGAGATCATGGCAGGAATCACTACCTTCATGACAATGGCGTACATTATCGCTCTCAACCCCAACCTTCTGACCGGCTTCGGAGCAGGCGGACAGGATCTGTGGAACGGCGTGTTCCTCGCGACCTGCATCGCATCTGCGATAGGCACTATCTGCATGGCACTTCTTGCAAACAAGCCCTTCGCAATGGCTCCCGGAATGGGTCTCAACAGCTTCTTCGCAGTCGTTGTATCTAATATCGTTGCACTGACCGGAGCTACCTACGTTGAATCCTTCCAGACAGCACTCGTCATAATCCTCGTTGAAGGAGTCGTATTCATCGTTCTCTCAGTCTTTAAGGTTCGCGACAAGATAGTCGATGCGATCCCTGTCGGAGTCCGCTACGGTATCTCCCCGGCGATCGGACTCATGCTCCTCAACATCGGCTTCGGCTCGAACGTCGGTATCTACGCTGAGGGTAACGGCTTCACATCTCCCTTCTACGTAATGCGTGACTTCTTCGGAGCACTCACTCCATCGGTCATCCGCGACAATATGGGCGATGCAGGCTACAAGCAGATGGTTCTCACCGTTGTAACCATGTTCATCGGTCTCTTCGTGATAATCATCCTCGCAAAGCACAATGTCCGCGCCTCCGTGCTTCTCGGTATGCTCGCCGCTTCGGTCATTTACTGGGCAGGTCAGGCGATCTTCCTCGGAACAAATCCCTTTGAATCGCTCAAGGGTGCATCCTTCGTTCCACCCTTCTCTGACATGATGAGTACTACCTTCTTCAAGTTCAACTTCGCAAACATCGCCGACATCGGTTGGTTCACCTTCATCACCCTTATCATCACCTTCTGCATGATCGATATGTTCGATACCATCGGAACTCTCGTAGGTACTGCATCTCGTGCGGGCATGGTCGATAAGGACGGCAATATGCCTAACATGAAGGAAGCACTCCTTTCGGACGCTATCGGTACTGTCGCAGGTGCATGCACAGGTACCTCGACCGTCACCACCTTCGTTGAATCCGCAGCAGGCGTTGAGGCAGGCGGACGTACAGGTCTGACCGCACTCACCACCGGAATCCTCTTCCTCGCGTGCATTTTCATCGCACCGATAGCAGCGATCATTCCGGCAGCGGCTACCTCGTCGGCACTCATCTACGTCGGTATCCTCATGCTCCAGGGTCTTAAGAACGTAAACTTCGGCGACATGGATCAGATGGTTCCCGTTTCGATCATGCTTATCGCAATGCCGGTCTCCGGTTCTATCGGACACGCGATCGGTCTCGGACTCATCTCCTACACTGTTGTAAAGGTCTTCACCGGCAAGGCAAAGGAAGTCAGCGTACTCACCTACGTAATTTCCCTTCTCTTCCTCATCAAGTTCTTTGCAGTAGTTTAAAAGTAACGATAACAGCGTGCAGATAAATTTATCTGCACGCTGTTATCGTTACTT
>CAZRVL010000043.1:0-16664 GCA_964603455.1 uncultured Lachnospiraceae bacterium | reverse complement strand
TGGTAAGGTCATTGTACATTTATTGCTTTTTGCCGAATAGCTTTTCGAAAAATGAGGTCTTTATCTTGAATTTCGGGGCGGTTGAAAGTGCTTTTTCGACAAGCTCATTCGGGGCTTCACCGCCGTTTGACCATGTATCGAGCTGTGACAACTCGCGTGTGGTGAAGGTGCGGGCGAGCTTCATTTTGAGTGCTTCGTCAGCACCAGGGTCACAGACTGCTTTTTTGCCATTGGCGGCTTCGGCGGCATTGCTTTCAGCTATCTGCATTATGTGTGCCGCGGTATTTTTAAGCTCCTTTGAGCTTAATTTAGCCTTGAATGCCGGATTTTCCTCGTCAAATTCGGTCAGCTCGGCGATATAATCGCGCATTTTTAAATCATCGGATAATTTTCCGTTGGCTGATGAAATCTCTTTAAAAAGCTCGGAGGTCAATTTTGCCGAGAGGATGTCCTCTGGTTCGGTGTCCGAATAGTCGTGGTCGATCTCATAGAGCAGACAGCTTTCGAGCGTCAGATCGCGCTTTATTTTGCCGAAAAGCGCGGAAAATGCACTTTGAAGGTTTCTTGCGTATATCGGACCTACTTCGTATGCGTTTTCGACACATTCTCCGTTTTTATCCATGTAGAATGAATTGCCCGATGCGGTGACAACGCATATCTTTCCTGAATCGGGAGTGTTTTCAAGGCATACCGGTGTTATTTTTTCGAGACCTTCGGACGGGGAAGTGAAGAATCCGGTGACGGCATTTCGAGTTTCATAGCCGTTGTCGGTATAGACTTGCTTTTCCTTTATCGAAACATAGAGTTCAAGAGACATTTTTTATTCCTTTCTTTTTATAAACGCAAAGGGGAAAACACCCTATAGCGGTGCTTTCCCCCTCCTGTGATAAATAATGGATTATAAATTGGTCTGAACCGAATAGTTCGGAGCTTCCTTTGTGATGTTGATGTCGTGCGGATGGGATTCACGGAGACCTGCGCCGGTGATCTTGACGAACTGTCCGCGCTCCTGAAGTTCTTCGACAGTGTGAGCTCCGCAGTAGCCCATACCAGAGCGGATTCCACCGATGAGCTGGAATACTGTTTCGGAGAGTGCTCCCTTGTAGGGAACACGACCCTCGACACCTTCGGGAACGAGCTTACGCGCATTTTCCTGGAAATATCTGTCCTTCGAGCCCTTTTCCATTGCGGCGAGCGAGCCCATGCCGCGATATACCTTGAACGAACGTCCCTGGTATATTTCGGTAGTTCCGGGAGATTCTTCGCAGCCTGCGAGGAGCGAACCGACCATTATTACCGATGCGCCGGCTGCTATAGCCTTAACTATGTCGCCCGAATACTTGATTCCGCCGTCAGCGATGACCGGAACACCCATTTCAGCTGCCGCACATGCTGCATCATATATAGCGGTT
This sequence comes from uncultured Lachnospiraceae bacterium, assembly GCA_964603455.1. Classification (GTDB taxonomy): domain Bacteria; phylum Bacillota; class Clostridia; order Oscillospirales; family CAG-272; genus Flemingiibacterium. Next base: position 15,252 of record CAZRVL010000043.1, on the reverse strand, counting down.
ATCTGAGGTACACCGATACCTGCGACTACGCGAGTGGTGCATATCGAGCCGGGACCGATACCGACCTTGACCGAATCTGCGCCTGCCTTGATGAGATCGCGTGCTGCTTCTGCGGTCGCGATGTTTCCGGCAACGATCTGTGCTTCGGGGAATGCGGACTTTACCTTATCGAGGCAGGTAATGATATTCTTCGAATGACCGTGTGCCGAGTCGAGTACGAGGAAGTCTGCGCCGACCGAAAGGAGTGCCTTTGCACGGTCGAGGACATCCGCAGTAACGCCGATCGCAGCACCGCAGAGCAGACGACCGCTCTTATCCTTACAGGAATTCGGGTACTTTGTTGCCTTTTCGATGTCCTTTATTGTGATGAGTCCGCGGAGAACGAATTTGTCATCGACTATCGGGAGCTTTTCGATCTTGTGCTTTCTGAGTATCTCCTGAGCCTCGGAAAGGGTAGTTCCGACCGGTGCGGTGACGAGACCATCCTTGGTCATGACTTCTTTGATCTTCATCTGATGATTGTCCAAGAAGCGCATATCGCGGTTGGTGATTATACCGATAAGGCGGCGTTCATCATCGCAGATCGGCACACCGGAGATCTTGTACTTACCCATGAGCTCGTCCGCTTCGTAGACATAATTCTCGGGAGAGAGGAAGAAGGGGTTGACGATTACGCCGTTTTCACTGCGCTTTACACGCTCGACCTCATCTACCTGACGCTCTATCGGCATATTCTTGTGGATAACGCCGACTCCACCCTCACGTGCCATTGCGATGGCAAGACGTGATTCGGTGACGGTATCCATTGCCGCACTCATCAGCGGGATATTGAGCTTGATATTTTTTGTAAGCTGTGTTTCAAGACTTACCATATTTGGCGTGACATCGCTCTTCGCGGGGATGAGCAGTACATCATCGAAGGTCAGACCTTCTTTTAGAAACTTCTCGGACTGATTCGGATTCACCATAGATAATTCTCCTTAACTAATAATTTGGGGTTCAAATAAGCGTAAAAATATATTATTAATTATTATACCTCAAAATCATGAAAATGTCAAGACACAACTTTCAAGTATTTTTGACGGATAATAATAAAATATTTTGTGAACAATGACAAGCTTTGTTCGGCGTGATAGGTCGATTTTGACATTCGAATGCGCAAAAATGCTAAGTTGTTGCCGAAAATGATAAATTTTGCCGAAGTGCTTGATTATTTGAAAAAAACATGATATAATGTAAAAAACGGTTTGCCGCGAGATATTTTCGCGCAGACTATATTAAATATACTGAAAGGAAGATATGGTACAATGAAATTTGCTTGCTGTATCGGCTTCGAGTCGCTCGACAGGCTCGAAACACTCAAAAAACACGGCTACGAAGGCTTTGAGACCAGCTTTGCTTCGCTCACGAACGCTCCGGCTGAAAAGATCACTGCGCTCGTTGAAAAATCGAAGGAGCTTGGCATACCCTGCATTTCGTTCAACGGAATGTTCCCGGGAAATATCAAGCTGCTGAACGGAAAGGACGGATACTCAGAGGTCGAGGAATATCTTGAAAAGACATTTGAAAAGGCTGCACCTCTCGCCTCTCCCATAGTTGTCCTCGGAAGCGGCGGTGCGCGCACTATTCCGGATGGAATGAGCGTTGAGACGGCGAAGGAACGCTTTGCTGCGCTGCTTTCGGATGTAATCGCGCCGAGTGCGAAGCGTCACGGAGTGGTAATAGCTATCGAAGAGCTGAGACGCGAGGAGTGTAATTTCATCAACAATTGCCGCGAAGCTATGGAGTTTGTGAATTCGGTCGGAAAGCCTGAGATCCAGTTACTTATCGACTATTATCATGCGATTCTCGGCGGAGACAAGCTGAATGAATTTGCGTCCTACGGTTCGCACATAAAGCACGTACATATCGCAAGCCCGAAGAATGACCGCCGTTATCCGAATATTGATGATATAGGCGACTGCCGCGGATTCTTCGCAGCTCTGAGACTTGCCGGATACGAGGGATACATTTCGCTTGAAGGCAGCGATGGAGGAAACTTTGAATCGGCTGTTGCCGAGGCGGCTTCGGTCATGCGCGAGGCTTCACATTAAAATATTTTAAATATCGGCGAAGTATTTTGCACTCCGCCGATATTTTTATAATCTCGATACAGTCAATAATTTTTTTGAAAGGCGGTCGGTTATTAGATCTGTATAGTCGATTATCGTAACGCCCATATCTGCGGCTCTCTGGTAGAGGTACGGGTCGCGGTTTCGTACATCCGACATCGTGACGAGGACTGCACGTCCGTCCTGACCGCCGAATTTCGCGGCGAGTGTCTTTATCTCGTTCAGAGCGACTACTCCGGGATCGCCCGACTTACATGATATGAACACCGGAATCTGAGCTCTGACGAGCATTACATCGATCTCATTGACGGTGTTTATACGTGCTTCGAGGTCGCCGTCCCAGTCAACGACTACGCTGATCTGAACATCGTCAAATTCGCCGGTCTTTAGTGCAGTCGCAAAGACGAACAGCTCAAGACATATTCCAACATCGAGAAGACAGCTGTGCATCAGGCTGTTTTTGTATTCGAATGAGACATCGGCGGCGGTCTCTTTGAAATTTTTGATTATTCCGATCTGTGAAAGCTCTTCGAGCAGGTTCGTATCGCAGTTGACGAGCTTTTCGCCCGAATAAATGATCTTCGAAGTGGTTATCGACAGAGATGATGAGTCGGGGAGCTGCTTTGAAGCGAGCTGGAGAAAGGAGACGAGCTTATGCCAGCTGCGGTAGTTTTTTTTGAATATCTCCCAGACGTTGAAAATATCGAGAGAAGCGGAATCGTCAAGCGATTCTATCGACAGATGTCCGTGATCCTTGATCTCTCCGCCCGCAAGCCGCAGGAGCGACTGCACGGTGAAATGCGGCGAGGATATTAGCTGCTCGGCTATAGGGCAGTTGAATATATTGCGGTAGCGGCGTTCGTATCGGTCATAGCGCATAAGCGGAATGTTTTTTTCCTTCGCGAGCATACCTATCGCAACGAGCGCGACTTCGCTTCCGCCTGTTATGTCTATCACTATTCCCGGAAAATCCTCGAGTATTGCTTCAAGCTCTTCCGTTACCGCTTCCAATGAGAGCATATCGGTCGAATAAAAATAACATTTCGTTTCGAGTCCGAGTGATCTCAGACAGGCGATGATATTGCTTTTTATCCTTTTGGATTTCAGCTTGCGCGTTCCGATATACACGACGTTCTTGGGCTTGAATTCGGTTATTGCAAGGACGTTGTGTATCTGTTCGTCATCGTATATTTCTAATATGGTATCGGGAAATCTGAGGTCTTCCATGCGTACATCTCTTTCGTAAAAATAGTGTATTGCTTATATCTTTTTTGAATATGATTATATCATAAAAAAATGAACATATCAAGCGTTTTACGCAAAAAAACTTAAAATTCACATTTTCACTTGCAAATTTCTTAAAAATGGTGTATAATATATATATGAGACATGCTATTGCTGCATCAATACATTGTCCGGGTACTACTATGCAAGGAGAAACTCGAAATGAATCTCACTGAAAGATATATTAAAGCCAAACGGGCACTTTTTGACAAGCTCTACGGCTATATGAATGAAAAACAGCGCGAGGCGGTATTTACGATAGACGGTCCGCTGCTCGTTTTGGCAGGTGCAGGAAGCGGAAAGACCACAGTCCTGGTCAACAGAATAGCCTATATCCTCAGATATGGAAATGCCTATGCTTCCGAAACGCTTCCGGACGATCTCACCGAAAACGATGTCGAAAGGCTCGAAGCCGCTGTCGAGCTTGAAGGCGATGAGATCGCTTCGGTGCTTTCGGAATATTTTCACGGTGACTGCCCGCCGTGGTCGATAATGTCGATAACCTTTACAAACAAGGCGGCTAAGGAGATGAAGGAGCGTATTGCGCGTCTGTTCGATGAAGAGGCTCAGACCTCGAATATCTGGGCAGGCACCTTCCATTCGACCTGTGTTCGTATTTTAAGACGCTGGGCGGGCGAGCTCGGATATTCGTCCGATTTTTCTATATATGACACAGATGATCAGAAAAAGCTGATAACGAATGTCCAAAAGGAGCTGAATCTTGACGACAAGATGTATCCTGTGCGCGGAACGATGAGCATTATCTCGCGTGCGAAGGACAAACTCATGACTCCGGAGATGTTTGCGATAGATGCCGGCTCGGATTTCAGGCTTTTAAAGATCGCGGAGATATACAAGCTCTATCAGCAGAGACTCAAAGAGGCTTCGGCATTCGATTTTGACGATCTCATAATGCAGACGGTAATACTCCTTCAAAATTGCAAGGAAGCGCGTGATTTTTATCAGAACAGATTCAGATATGTTCTGGTCGATGAGTATCAGGACACCAACAAGGCACAGTTCGAGCTTACAAGACTGCTTTCGGGCAAGTACAGGAATCTTATGGTCGTCGGTGATGATGATCAGTCGATATACAAGTTCCGCGGTGCGACTATAGAAAATATCCTCGAATTTGACAAGGTATACCCAGATGCTCCGGTCATAAGGCTCGAACAGAATTACCGTTCCTCCGGAAATATCCTGAAGGCGGCGAATGCGGTCATCGCGAACAACAAGGGTCGCAAGGGAAAAAATCTCTGGTGCGACAAGGAAGACGGCGATAAGATACGTATTAAAAAGCTCCAAAATCAGAACGAAGAGGCTAAATACATAATCAACAAGATAATCGACGGTGTTACACGCGAAAAACGCAAATATTCGGAGTTCGCGGTGTTGTATCGTATGAATGCGCAGTCGAACACACTCGAAAGCTATATGGCAAAGTCGGGCGTTCCTTATCGTATGCTCGGCGGAGTCAGATTCTACGAGCGAATGGAGATCAAGGACATAATCGCATATCTCTGCGTTCTTGTCAATCCGAGCGACTCGGTAAGACTTCGAAGGATAATAAATCAGCCAAAGCGCAAGATCGGCGAGACCACTATCGATGCAGTGTTCAAGCTGGCTGAGGAAGAGGGAAAGACTCCGTTCGAGATAATGGAGAAGGCGATGAATTATGTGCTCATCCAAAAGAGCGCGCCGAGACTTAATGATTTCGTTCAGCTGATACGCGAGCTTCGTGCGGCTGCCGAGACAACTCCGACCTCCGAGCTTATCAAGATAATCCTCGAAAAGACCGGTTATGCCGAAATGCTCAAAAATTCGGGTCTTGACGGACTTGAGCGTATCGCCAATGTCGGTGAGCTTATTTCGAATGCCGTTGAGTACGAAAGCAATACTGATGAGCCGACACTTGCCGGATTTTTGGAGGATGTCGCGTTGGTCAGCGATGTTGACAACTATGACGAAAATGCCGATGCGGTGGTCATGATGACGATACACAGCGCAAAGGGACTTGAATTTCCCGTGGTATTCCTGCCCGGCTTTGAGGACGGCATTTTCCCGAGCATACAGTCGGCGAACAACGATGAAGACCTCGAAGAAGAGCGCAGACTGGCATATGTCGCAATAACTCGTGCGAAGGAAAAGCTTTATTGCGTTCATGTGCGCGAGAGAATGATATTTGGAAAGACTCAGTTCAATCCGCGTTCGAGATTCCTCGATGAGATACCCGAAGAGATCGTTGATCTCGGCTATATGCCGCGCCAAGAGCCGGGTATGAACCGTTCGCGTAAGCCGGTCATTTCAAAGGAAATGAAGAGCACAGCGTCTATTGCCGCAGATGTCGGAAAGACAAAGACCGATGAGGTGTTTGCAGTAGGAGACAAGGTAAAGCACATGACCTTTGGCGACGGTGAGATAGTTTCGGTCAAGCCTATGGGATCGGACTGGATGTACGAGATAATTTTCGAATCGGTCGGAACGAAGAAGCTTATGGCGACCTACGCGAAGCTGAAAAAGCTGTGATAATTAAGGTGACTGATATGCTAAAGGATGTTTTTAATGAAAACCGCACGTGCAGAACATTTGATGAGTCGCGCAAAGTTACACGCGAGGAGCTTGTCGATATGGTCGAGCTTGCACGTTTGGCACCGTCTACCGCGAATATGCAGCCGCTCTGCTTTAAATTGGTGACGGGAGAAGAGGTCAAAAACGTTCAGCCCTTGACTAAATGGGGCGGTGCGTTGCCCGAACTTCATCTGCCACCTGAGGGTCATCGACCGACTGCGTTCATAGTGATATGCCAAGACACCGAAAAATTCGGCGATCCGGCAAAATTTCAGAAGGATGTCGGGATATGCGCTATGGCTATCTCGCTCGGCGCGAACGAAAAAGGACTTGCGTGCTGCATGATCGGCGCATTCGATAAAGATAAAATGCGTGCGGCACTCGGACTCGGTGAAAAGATCGCTCCTCAGTTGGTCATAGGGATCGGTAAGCCGGACGAGACCCGATGTGTCTGCGGACTTCGAGAGGGAAGTACAAGATATTACCGTGAGGACGGAATACATTACGTCCCGAAGCGTAGTATCGAGGATATTATCATATAAACTGTTTCGCGCATTGCGAAAACGCTCCGCACGAAACCCTGCGGAGCGTTTTGTTATTGATGATTTCAAATATCTTCTTTAATTTTGGAAGTGTTTTTGGCGTAATATAATTGATATGTGTGATGTTCGAATGCTTACTTGATAGAGTTTTCCGAGCAGATGTAGACTGCAAAATAACACGACCTTAATAAATATCCGCATTTAAAAGTTTTAGGCGAAAGAGGGGAGGTTTGGAGGGGAGGAAACGCCCTTTTTCAAAAGGGTGTTTCCTCCCCTCCAACTTAATTAGAATTACTTAATCCCTAAATATTCGTCCATACGGGTGTTGGTGTCGCAGGGCTGCCAGATGTAGTTTTTGGGGAGAGCAGCGAGTTCGCGTGCGAGACCGTCGTGGAGAGTAGAGAGATCGGACTGCTTCATGCCGGTGTATTCGAGAATTTTGGAGTTGTCGATTACGCGGTCGAACATACGGTCGTAAATGAGCTGCCAGCGGGCATTGAGCGAATCCTTGCTGCCTGTCCAAAGCTCAATGAATTTGTCTGTATCAACTGTTACGTATTCAAGCCCAATGAGTTCGTTGTAAATCTTTGCAACGTCACCCCACTTGTGGTGCTCTGAGGTCGCAACGGTGAATATCTCGCGCTTTGCCTTTTCGTTGAAGCAGAGACGTGCAATCATCTCGGCTACATCACCTGCCCAGCTCATCGTCGCTTCGACACCCAATGCGTCACCCGGAAGCACAAGCTTCTTGCCTGCCATAGCGCGTGCGACGACAACATATGCTTCGAGAGTTACCAATTGGAAACGCCGCTTAGAATAGGTTATCGCAGGACGGATAGCTGTCCAGTTGTCGTATTTCGATGCCTTGAGTATCTCTTCACCGCGTGCCTTGTAAAGCGAATAATCTTCCCATGCACCGTTTTTTGCATTCAAAAATACATCGTCTGTAGAAACATCGAGAAGACGCGGAGAGGTCTCGCGAATCGGATGCTCCTCATTCGCGTATACACGATAGGTCGAAAGATAGATGTAATGCGCGGTTTTTTCAAGGAACAGACTGTGTACCTTTTTAAATTCCTCGGTCGTTGGGTAGATCATAAAGTCTACAACACAGTCCCAACCGGGGGCTAACAGCTTCTCACGAGTCTCATCATCACGTGCATTTGCCTTTATATATGTAAGATTTGGATCGTTGCTCTTTACGTCATCGAAGGACACACAAGTGACTTGACATCCTCTTTCGACAAGCTTCGGGACAAGATATACACCCATTGCGCCTGTTCCGCCGAGCACGAGTACTTTTTTTGACATGATTTTTTACCTTTGCTTTCGTTTTGCGAAAGCTCCCTTTCCGCTCTTTTGAGCTTTGCTATGATGATATTATACCACACAATAAAGCTTTTGTAAAGCAACATTTCTGCCAAAAAAGAAAACTATCCTACATTTGATTCACTGTATGAAAGGAGATCACATTATGTCGCGGCTGATATTTCATGTCGATGTGAACAGCGCATATCTGTCCTGGGAAGCTGTTCGGCGGGTAAATGAGGGGCAGACAGACCTTCGGAAAATACCGTCTGCGGTCGGCGGCGATGTCGAAAAACGCACGGGAATAATCCTTGCAAAGTCGATACCGGCTAAAAAATTCGGAATTACGACCGGCGAATCGGTGCTCATGGCATTAAAAAAATGTCCGGAGCTTGTGCTTGTGAAGCCGGACTTTGTACTATACAGCCGATGCTCTAAGGCATTTGTCGATATACTCCGTGAATATGCACCGGTGGTCGAGCAGGTCTCGATAGACGAATGCTTTTTGGATATGTCGGGGACTGAGCTGATCTATCCAGACCCTATCGCTCTGGCGCACAGGATAAAGGACAGGATAAAGTCCGAGCTTGGCTTTACGGTGAATATCGGCATAGGAGAAAATCGGCTATGTGCGAAGATGGCAAGCGATTTCGAAAAGCCGGATCGTGTGCATACGCTTTTTCACGATGAGATAGCTTCAAAAATGTGGGGACTTTCGGTGCGCGAGCTTTTCGGTGTCGGAGAAGCAACGGCTGAACGGCTCGAACGCGCTTCGCTTAAGACTATCGGTCAGGTCGCAGGCTGCGATGTCGATATAATCCAAAGCCTTATCGGCTCTAAGATCGGAAAATCGGTTCATGACCACGCAAACGGCATTGATGACACGCCTGTATCGGATATGCCCGAGGAATCGAAATGCTACAGCATATCGACTACCCTTCCGAAGGATATTACAAGCTCAGCCGAGGCATATCGCGTGCTTTTGGCACTCTCGGACAGCGTTTGCTCACGAATGCGTGCGGATGCTTTCATGTGCCAATGCGTTTCGGTCAGTATACGGACGAGCAGCTTTAAAAATCGGTCGCACCAGACAAAGCTCGAAGCGACCGATATAACGAATGAGATATTTGAGACCTCGAAGCGTCTGTTTGATGAGCTTTGGGATTCTCACACGCCACTCAGACTGTTGGGAATAGCTCTCAGCGAGCTTACTCACGAGCGAATAGTCCAGCTCTCGCTCTTTCCCGATGAGGCGGCTGAAGCTGTTCGAGAGCGTTCGAGAAAGCTCGACCGCGCAGTCGATGACATTCGAAAGCGTTTCGGAAGCTCGACTATAATCCTCGGTACTCCGCCGGAGAATGAAGTCGGGAAAAAATACAGGGCGGTACTTGATTCACGAAAGGAAAAGGATGCTCCAAATGGTAAATAAGATATTTGCGGCGGCATTTCAGGGCTTCGAATTTGACATTCGGCTCACAGATGCCAAACCGCATTTCTATTCGACCGAAAGCGGTCAGGATTATGCAACGTTCATATTCATTATGAGCGGAAGGATAGACATTTCATCCGGAAAACGGAATGTAAAGGCACACACCGGCGAATTTTTCTGTATTCCCCCGAGGATGCGCTGCCGCGGTATGTGGTCTTGCGAGGGCGGGGCGGAGAATGTGCAGTTTTATTCGCTGCACCTTACAGAGAAGCCCGGACATTGCTTTTTCGGCGATTTCTCGCTCATGAAGCTGCCTGAATTTTCAAACGATGACACCTTGGCAAGGATTGAGGAGATATTCTATTCGATGCAGGGAAGTGAGCTTGAAAAAATACGCGCAATGGCGCGTTTTACTGAGTTTTGCTGTGATCTGAAGCCGATGTTTGACTGCTGTCCGCACCCGAAGCTGAGTCAGCCGCTCGCCGCTGCCGTGGCGATATTGGAAAGCGATTTTGTCAGCGAAATTTCGGTCGCGGAGCTTGCAGAAAAGGTTCACATAAGCCAGTCCGGGCTTTTCAAGCTGTTCAGAAATGAAATAAAGCAGACACCGATAAGCTATCGGAATGAGCTTAGGATCGCCGAGGCGGTAAGGCTGCTTGAAGCGTCTGATCTGTCGATATGCGAGATCTCGGAACGAGTCGGATTTGAGACTCTTGTGCATTTTCGAAATGTATTCAAGCAGCTCACGGGGGCTTCTCCGCGTGAATACCGCCGCATAGTCAGGGGAATTTCTCAGACGTAATCTCTGCCGAGATCGTTGTCATCCGGCGGTGTGTCTGCGAGATTGATTATCCTGAGTCCTTTGCTTTTGGCGTAGGTCACGGTATATGCTGTTCCGCCGGAATGCTTTGTGAGCCAGCAGACGCATATCGAGCTGCGATTGACCATATATCGGTCGCGTGCAAGCGTACATCCCTTGAAATAATATTGCGACAGACATACGACCTCATCGGCTTCTCTGAGCTGCCGCGAGTATTCTGCCTTGTATCTTTCAGAAAACGAGCTGTCCTGTTCGCGCCACGGCACTGCGACTATCAATCTCACCTTTCGCCCTTGGTCGCGTGCTGTCAGGACTGCGCGTCCTGCGAGCAGATCGAAGCCCTGTGCGCCTCCGGCATAGAAGGTATCTATTCCGTGGCTTGAGAGCCAAATGACCTCCATCAAAAGCTTTTTTTCGAGTTCCGGCACACATTCCGGCGGTATCGTTCTGTGACCTGTAAAGCAGCAGGTATTATTTGTCAATTTTATCACTCCCTTTGTTTTATAATATAATTATAGCATATGATCGTTGAGATTTCAATATCCAGAGCACATTTTAATTAAAAAATGACGAGTTGATCGTCATTTTTGTTTTACATATTGAGCAGTTATCTTAATGTTGTTCTGTCGAATATTCTGTCGGGGTCGTCAGTATTTGACCGATGCTGACATTTCCGGTGAAATGTATCTTATAGTCGTTACACCAAATTCGATCACTTTCGAGAAGAGCTTCATTAAATTCATCGTTTACGTATGCGTCGATTCCTTCGAACAGAAGCTCGGCGCAGCTTTTTTTATCTGAATAGAGTATAAGTGAGCTTATTGATTCCTTGCAGAGTCCGTCATCGGAGATATACGGTGTGATTATTTTTCCGTCTGAATATTCGTAATATCGGCTCGAATCGCGGTCATTCAGCATGAAATCCCTGTAGCAGACGATATTCGTGCCTTTTCCGAATTCCGCATTCGCGGCGTTATATACGATATTTTCGACCTTATCGTTTATCGGATAGACTATATTTGAGCTGCTGAGATTTCTGACACAGCCGTCGGATGAGGTCAATATTCCGTTCGTGAAGCCGTTTTCGATCAGTTTTTCGGCGATATAGTCGATGATGAAGGCATTTTTGAGCCAGCCGAAGTCGATGAGCGAGGTAATATCATTTTCCTTTGCGAAGGTCAGATATTCGTCAGAGACGTGCAGGGTAACGGTATTGTTTCCCGAAAATTCAAGCGATATATGCTCCTCGCTGTTCACGAATTTGAGCAAGGAGTCGATGTATTCGCGCTCGGCTTCGCTTCTTTCAGGGTCAAATTCCGCCGCCTCGGAGTCGGTCTGGGAAAAGTACAGGCTCGAATATTCCGCGTATATCGGTGCGTAGAATATCTCACGGCGGCTGCTCATTTTTTGCAGTGCCGAACAGAGCATAGGATCAAGCTCAAGCTTTGTGTTCGGGTTTTGCGAGATGAAGCGTGGATTTTTGTAATTTTCGTAGCTTTTGTCGGCAGAGAAGAGCTTATGCGCGGATTCGGTGAGGTCGGAATAGAGCGATGTGAGTATTTTATTCTCGGATGTCGGGTTCTTTAGAAATTCATATTGCAGAACGAGATCCTCGGCGCAGGATTCTTTGGCGGTAGAGCTTATCGTGTGCCAGCCCGGTTCGGTCGAAAAGAGCTGACTTACCGCATAGCTGAATGCGACAACGGCTATTATTCCAAAAACGACGGCTAATATAAGCCGCCGTTTTGTATTTTTATCTGATAGCTCTACCTGTTCTACCTTTGGATAAAACAGTTTTTTCATTAGATCACCGCGATCAGCAGGGCAAGCAAGAAGAGGATCAATATCACGCCCAAGGTTGCGAAGCCGATAAGTGCGCCCTTACGGCAGGCTTTGTAATTGCGGTAATATTTCTTTTTCTTGAACACCAGACCGGCGATTATGCCGATGAGCGGAAGGAAGAACGAACCGATCGAATACCATGCGTTTCCAGTGTCGTGTATCGGAGTGTCGATCTTTATATCTTCGGTGTCCTTTGCGGCTTTATCGTTCGTTTCGTCGCGCTGTGCGCCTTCGGGAAGAATGGTTATCGATTTGAGCGGTTCGTTTTTAGCGCGTATCGCTTTATATTCCTCGATCTCCTTCTTGTTTCCGAATACGAAGTGATTGTTTCCGATGTCGCAAAGCTCAGGCTTATCGGTCGAATAGTCATGTACCGATGGGTCGTAGGTAAAGAGGACTTTGTTCTTTTCGAGCTTCGGGTCGGGTATCGGTATCGCCGAGATGAGCGAACGTGTATACGGATGGAGCGGATAGTCGAACAGTTCCTCAGCAGAGGCTACCTCAACGATGTCACCCTTATAGATGACACCGATGCGGTCTGAGATGAAACGGACTATCGAAAGGTCATGTGCGATGAAGAGGTAGGTAGTACCGCGTTCACGCTGGAACTTTTTGAGAAGGTTGAGTACCTGTGCGCGTATCGAAACGTCAAGTGCGGAGATCGGCTCATCGGCAACGACCAATTCGGGATCCATGACCATTGCACGCGCAAGACCGATACGCTGACGCTGACCGCCCGAAAATTCGTGAGGATAGCGTGTCAGATGCTCTGGGAGAAGTCCGACCTCATTGATCATGTTTTCAACCTTTTTTACTCTGTCGGCTTCGTTTTCGTAAAGATGGAAGTTGTAAAGTCCCTCGGATACGATGTAATCAACTGTTGCGCGCTCATTGAGCGATGCGGCAGGGTCTTGGAAGACCATTTGGATGTTTCGAATGACCTCACGGTCGAGCGAACGCGGTATCTTTCCCGAAATTCTTACGCCTTTATAGAGTATCTCTCCGGCAGAGCAGGGATTTACGCGGATGACTGCGCGTCCTATGGTCGTTTTTCCCGAACCTGATTCGCCGACGAGCGAGAAGGTCTCGCCCTTATATATGTCAAACGAAGCGTTCTTTACGGCACGGTTCAGGGTCTCGCCCTTTCCGAAGGTTATATCGACATTTCTGAGCGACAGGAGAACCTCGCGGCCGTCCTTATCTATCGGCCCGTGTTCAGGCAGATGAGCCGAGGTCGCTTCTTGGGTTATTTTTTCTTTTTTCACTTTGGCTGATCCTCCTGAATGTTGAATGCGTTCATGAGCTTTTTATGGATGTCGTGGATTATCTCGGGCTTTTCGATCTTCGGTGCGCGAGGGTCGAGAAGCCAGGTCTTTGCGTAATGTGTGTCAGACACCTTGAACATCGGCGGCTCTTTTAATGTGTCTACCTTCATGCAGTAGGGGTTACGTGGTGCGAAGGGATCTCCGGTTATCTTATTGTAGAGTGACGGCGGTGTTCCGGTGATCGAATAGAGCGTTGAATTGCGCTCGGCGAGCTGGGGAAGGGAAGAGAGCAGTGCCCATGTATACGGGTGCTTCGGGTCGTAGAAGACATCCTCGACAGTTCCGAGCTCGACTATCTGACCTGCATAGAGCACAGCAACGCGGTTCGCGATATTTGCAACAACTCCGAGGTCATGTGTTATGAAGACTATCGTATAGTTGAATTCCTTCTGGAGATCCTTCAGGAGTCTTAATATCTGTGCCTGTATCGTAACGTCAAGTGCGGTGGTAGGCTCATCACAGATGAGTATCTTCGGCTGGCAAGAGAGCGCGATCGCTATAACTATGCGCTGTCTCATACCGCCCGAATACTGGAAGGGATAGTCATCGAAACGCTTTTCTGCGTTCGGTATTCCGACCTTTTTCATGAGGACGAGTGCGCGTTCGCGAGCTTCGACTTCGGAGCAGCCCTGATGCTTTATTATGACCGAGGTTATCTGCTTGCCTATCGTGATTATCGGGTTGAGAGAGGTCATCGGGTCTTGGAATACGGTCGCGATCTTACGTCCGCGTATCTTGCCCCAGTCCTTGGAATATTTGATCTTTGCGAGGTTCAGTACGCAGATTCCGTGGAGCTTTTCGGGAGTCTCATCGAGATATTTCACGCGGAATACAACGTTGTCGAATACCTTGCTGACCTGATCTTCATTATTGAAGTCTATTCCGAGCTCCATCGCCTTTCTGAATGCGGTGGCGAGCTGATCAAGAAGCTGTATGCGGTGGAACAGATCATATCTTCCTACCGACAGATACATTTCCTTCGCGAGTATCTCATTGCGCTTTAGCTTTTCGGCAGGGACATCCTTTGCGATCTCTTCGGCATATTTTGCCTTAAGAGCCGCCATTGTCTCGGAATATTTCTTCTGATATTCGGCATCCTGCTCAACTGCGGTGCGGTGTGCTTTTATACGCTCCTCACGCTGAGTTTCGAGTTCCTTTATCTGAGAATCGTATGCCTTTATGGTGTCCGAAAGCTCTTTTATCTTAGCTTTTTCCTTCGATGAATCGAGGGTCTGCTTTTGGTTGAAGGCTTCGGTGCGCTTGAATTTGAGATCATCGATCTTATCCGAGATTGCATTCTTTTCCTCTTCGCTGAGGTCGGAGCGCAGCTTCTTTTCGCTTTCAAGCTCCAACATCGCACGATAGGTCTCGGCACCGTTTTCGAGCTTTGAGAATCTGTCGAGCTTTGACTTTGCGGAGGCTATGAGCTTTTTTGCAGTGGCATTCAATGCGACTGTCGTATCTGACAGCTCATCGTCTGCGAATATCAGACTTCCGTTCGCGATAAAGCCGTTCTCATCGAGCATTCCAGCAAAGGTCTTGGTGAATACCGATTTTCCCGAACCGGACTCACCGACTATCGCTATCGATTCGTTTTCGTAAACATCGAGCGATATGCCGCGTATTGCGGTGAGTATTCTGCCACGCACACGGAATTTTACTTCGAGGTCTTTGACCGAAAGGAGTACTTTTTTATTATCCATAGCTGTCTTTACTCCTTACATATGTGTTCGAGGGTCTGAAGCATCGCCGAGGTTCTGTCCGACGACGTAGAGAACTACCGTGATTATTGCGGAGATGACGACCGGACTCCAGAATTCGAAGCCCCAGCCGGGAGTGAGCATCGCGCTCTCAGCCTCGTATATGAGTCTTCCGAGCGACATATCCGAAAGACCGAGACCGATATATGCGAGAAAGACTTCGCTCGAAATATAGGACGGTATCTCTGTTGCCGCGAGGGTGACTATGACCGAGGTCATGAAGGGAAGGATGTTCTTCATCGCGATGCGGAAGGTGGGAGTTC
>CAZRVL010000042.1:0-16747 GCA_964603455.1 uncultured Lachnospiraceae bacterium | reverse complement strand
GTATATTGCGATATGTATTCATTTATATATAATTATATTTTAAATAACGATATACTTCGTTCTTTTACAACGACAAAGATGAACAAAAAGAATCCGACTGAAACAATCGGTTGCTCTGTATGCTATCAGTAGAGATATTTGCCCTTCGAGACGAAATGCTCCTCGCCGTTTATCACGACAACTGTATCGACAGGAGTTTCTATCTCATAGCGGACGTGTCCGTTCGTGTAGACCCAGTAGACCGAGACCTTTCCGAAGCTCGTATCATATTCGGCTCTCAGCTCACCGAGACGTTCATCGGGCTTAGGTTCTATGCGGATAGTTTCAAATCCGGGCGAAGCAGGCGTGATTCCTGCGGCTTCCTCGAAGACCCAGCCTGCGACCGAGCCGTATGCGTAGTGGTTGAACGAGTTCATATCGCGACTCCAGAAGCTTCCGTCCGGCTTTCTGCCGTCCCAATGCTCCCAGATAGTCGTAGCTCCGGCATCGACCGAATAGAGCCATGACGGGAATTTATCCTGTAGGAGCAATGTGTATGCAAGCTCGGTGTAGCCGTTCTGCGACAGCGCATAGAGAAGGTAGGGAGTTCCGACAAAGCCTGTGGCAAGGCAATCGCCGTTAGCGTGTATAAGCGCGGCAAGCGAAGCGGCAGTGGCTTCCTTGTCCTCCGCAAGGTCGAAATAGAGCGCAAGCACGTGCTCGGTCTGAGTTTTATAGGTCGGGAAACGCTCATTGAAGGTCTTCTTGATATTGTCGCGAAGCTCTTCGAGCTCGGAGACATCCTCGCCCAGCTCAGTCCCGGCTTCGACTGTCAGGCAGGTCGAATAGTAATAGAATGCCGAAGCGATGAAGTCCTTGTCCGAGCTGCCGACATACGAGCCTTCGGGAGCATCGAGTCCGAGCCAGTCGCCGTAATGGTCGAATTTCTTGGTATATCCAGTCCAGAGATACTTATCGTCCGAAATATCGGTCATGTACTTGACCCAGCCCTTCATCATAGCGTAATGTGACGCAAGGAGCTTTAGGTCTCCGTAGTGTCTGTAGACCTGCCACGGGCAGACCGTAGCCGTATCGCCCCACGCGGTGCTTGCCTTGACCTCGGCATTTTTGTCGCGTGTATTGGTATACGGGACTACCGGAGGTATCGAGCCGCTGTCGCGCTGTTCGAGCATAACATCGGCAAGCCACTTCGTGAAGAATTTCTTTACATCGAACTGCCAGCAGGCGGTGTTCGCGAAGACCTGTGCATCGCCGGTCCAGCCAAGTCTTTCATCGCGCTGAGGGCAGTCGGTCGGAATATCGAGGAAGTTGCCCTTCTGACCCCAGATGATGTTCGAGAAGAGTCTATTGAGCTTTTTGACACCAGAGGTGAGACGACCGGTCTGCTTAATATCCGAGCAGAGCACGACCGCACGGAAATTGTCGGGGATGAGCGCATCAACGCCCTCGACACGGATATATCTGAAGCCGTAGAAGGTCAGCTCGGGATGCCATTCGATGAGACCGCCCTTGCTTATATAGATCATCTCGCTCTTAGCCGAGCGATAGTTTTCGGTATAGAAATTGCCGTCAGCATCGAGCATTTCGGCGCAGGTCAGGCGAATGAGCTGACCCTCGCGTGTATTGAGTCTGATACGGACATAGCCGGTTATCTCCTGACCGAAGTCGAGCACCTTTTCACCGTTCGGAGTTGTGAAATAGTTTGTCGGGGCAAGCTCCTCCATCTCAACGATCTTCTCGCCCTGAGTTTTTACGAGTATTGTCTTTGAAATATCGCGGACTTCGGCAGCTGTTCCGATCATCATTTCGAGCGTATCGTCATATCTCTCGCCGTCATAAATATCGGCGAAAACGGTACGGCTCTCGCGCACAGCCCAGCTTGAGTCGGTGACGATCTGATCGACACGCTTATCGCTGTAGGTGAGCTTAAGCTCGGCAATGACCGCAGGACGCTTATCCTCAGGTGCAGAGCCGCGAGCTATACGTCCCGAATACCATCCCGAAGCGGCAACTATCGACAGCTCATTCCTCTCTTCGACAAGCTCGGTTACATCGTATTCCTGAACCTGAACGCGGTCGCGGTAGACAGTCCATCCGGGCGCAAGGCAGAAATCTCCGACCTTTTTTCCGTTTATTCGAGCGGTATATACACCGAGGGCGGTGATGGTGAGCTTAGCCGACTTTATTCCGCCATCAGCCTTGAAGTTCTTCAAAAATTCGGGACAGCCCTTTATATTGTCACCGCCGGATATCCATTTGGATTTTTCAAGCATTTAAGTATCCTCCTAAAAAATATGGGGAGAAAACGGTTTAAAGGTTTTCTCCCCAAATCGGCAAGGCTCAAGCGAGGTTAGCCATTACCTTCTCCATCCAGTCGCTGACCTGCTTCTTCTCGTCATCCTTGACTCCCTTAAGGAAAGGAAGTCCTCCTTTGATGTACAGCACGTCATCGAATACATTTGCTCCTGCACCCTTGACCGCATCGATGAGCACCTTTGCGCCTTCGGCAGGACCATCGATTATGAATGCAACGTTAGCGGCTCTTGCTTTAGTAAGCTCCTTGCAGAAGAGAACCAGTGCGTTGTCGGGGTCTTTGGATACCGAGCAGAGCATGACCACCAGTCTTTCCTTATCGCAGGAATATGCCGGCGGAATTTTGTCCATGCAGTTTACCTTTTCGGTAGCATAATTATCAGTTATCATCGACGCAATAGACTTTATCTTGCCCTTATTGGTCGAATAGAGTACACGCATTTTCATATTTATCGATCTCCCGATTCACTAAGATTTATTACACTATAATTATACCACAAACTTCGGCAAATTTGAAGTCCTTTTTTGAAATTTCTTAAACTTTGTAGGAGTGTACAAATTCGGCACTATGATTTTGTACATTATCACCATACATTTTTAAATATTCCACACTCATAGGCGGAATCGGTCTGCCGTTATTGTCGGTATCTATGAGATATTCGCCCGAAAGCTCGACATCCCAGTATCGGTCGGTGAGGTTTGCGAGGACGTAAACGGCTTCGTTTCCCATCCTTCGGCAGAGCATGAGCTGTCCTTTGTCCGCAGTATCGAAAAATTCAAGGTTGCCCTCGGCGAAGGCTCTCTCGGACGAATGCAGTTCGCCTATCCTTCGATAGAAGCACAAAAGCTCACGGTCGGCATTCTCAGGGTCAAACGGCATTCGGCAGAACGGGTCGCGTCCGCCCTCTGAGCCGATCTCGTCACCGTAGTATATGCAGGGTATCCCCGGAAATGCGGTGAGCAATGCCCACGCGGTCTTAAGTCGGCTCGAAGCGGCATAGTATTTTTCCTTCGGGAGCTTATAGGTACTCAGCTCGTCATTTGTCATATCACTTATACCGACATCGGCGAGAACGCTGAGTATCCGTTCGGTGTCATGTGTTCCGAGCAAATTCATCAGCAGAGCCGCAGACTCCTTCGGGTAATGCGAATATATAGTTTTCGCGGTCGATTCGAGCCTTGACTTGTCGCGTGTCAGGATAAAGTCGATAATGCCCTCTCGAAGCGGATAGTTCATTACCGAATCGAGCTGTCTGCCGCGAAGATAGCGGCGGCGTTTGTCATATGCGATCTTGTTCGAAGCGTCCTCCCAGACCTCGCCGAGAATGAAGGCTTCGGGATCCTCCGACTTCACTGAAGCTCTAAGGCTGTCGAGAAAGACATCCGAAAGCTCATCGGCTACATCGAGCCGCCAACCGTCAATGCCCATGCGAAGATAATGCTTGAGCACACCGTTCTCTCCGCAGATGAAGTCGATATAGTCCGCGTTATCGCTCTTTACGGCAGGGAGTATCTTGACTCCCCACCAGCATTTGTATTCATCGGGATAGTCATAGAAGGTGTACCAGTCGTAGTATTTCGAGTCCTTCGACTGATATGCGCCGACCTCTTTGTATTCCCCAAGCCTGTTGAAATATAGGCTGTCCGCTCCGGTATGGTTGAACACACCGTCAAGTATCAGCTTCATACCGCGCTTCTTGACCTCGCAGATGAGCAGTTTAAGTCCATCCTCACCGCCGAGCAAACGGTCTACCTTCATGTAATCTCCGGTATCGTACCTGTGGTTCGAGGCGGCTTCGAATATCGGGCAAAGGTAAATTATATTTACTCCAAGTGATTTTATATAGTCAAGCTCATCGGCGATACCCATCAGATCTCCGCCGTAGAAGCTATCGTTCGCGACCTCACCGCCCGGAACTTTTGCATACTGTAATTTACCGTTCTTCATATCCTCGCAGAGCTTTCCGCGAGTCGGCAGAAAGCTTCCCTTGCGCTTGAACCTGTCGGGGAATATTTGATACATCATGCCGCCGTAAAGCGGGCGCGGAGTCGAAAATTCCCGTTCAAAGACCATGAGCTGGAAACGTGACGTGATGTTTTCGAAGAAACGCATATCGGTCGAAGGATAGAGTCTGCCGTAGACCGTTTCGACCTCGAAGGTAAGGTAATATAGTCCCTCGCCGATGTGTTCCGTGTCAAGCTCGACCGAAAAGACATCGTATGCGAAGTCCTCACAGTCATCGACAAAATTCGCGTCAGTGACGCTCTCGGACTGATCGGCATCACAGAGCAGTCTCAGCCTTGCTCCGTTCGCGCAGAATGCACGCGGAACTTTCAATACATACCGTACAATGCTCCCGACCTTGAAGGCACAGGAATCGGTCCGCTCTCCTTCGAATATCGTTTCAAGCTCCGCCTGTGCCCTTATCTGTTCGTGACTGCCGAAGACCAGCATCACTTTATCGAACGTATATGCCAGATATTGTCGGCATATTCGCGTATCGCACGGTCAGCCGAGAAGAATCCCGACTTTGCCGTATTCATAAAGGACATTCTGTTCCATTTCTCGCGGTTCGAGTAGTCGCGCAGCATAGCTTCGTAGGTGTTCACGTAGGAATCGAAGTCGGCAAGGCACATATACGGGTCGGCAATTCCGTGTGAATAGGATGGATTTATCAGATACTGCTTCATATCCGAGAATGAACGTCCGTTGAAGCCGACATCGAGCGCATCTACCGCCGACTTTATCCGTTCGCTCTGCATATAGTACTGCATAGCGTTGTAGCCGCGCTTCCAGAGGTCATCGACCTCCTCGGTAGTCAGTCCGAAGATATACATATTCTCGTCACCGACCTGCTCGAATATCTCAACATTCGCTCCGTCAAGCGTTCCGATAGTCAAAGCACCGTTCGCCATGAGCTTCATACAGCCGGTTCCGCTAGCTTCTTTGCCGGCAAGCGAGATCTGTTCGCTTATATCGGCAGCCGGGATAAGCACCTCGGCAAGGCTGACGTTATAGTCCTCCATGAAGACGACACGGAGCTTTTGACGCATTATCGGGTCTTTTTCGATCTCAGCCGACAGATAGCATATGAGCTTTATTATGCTCTTTGCCATATAATATCCGGGTGCAGCCTTTGCACCGAAGATGAAGGTCTGAGGAGTTATGTCGAGGTTCGGGTCTTCCTTGAGCCTTACATACAGGCTGATTATGCGTAGCGTATTCAAAAGCTGACGCTTATATTCGTGCATACGCTTTATCTGGACATCAAAGACCGAATCGGGGTCGAGCTTCACGCCCGAACGCTTCTCGGCATATATCGCGAAATTCGCCTTGTTGGCACGCTTTATAGAGCCTATCCGATCGAGCACCGAGCTGTCGTTTGCAAAGCGCGAGAAGTCCGCGAGATTTTCGGGATGCTTATGCCAGCTGTCGCCGATACATTCATCTATAAGTGCGGTCAGCTGTGGATTCGAGTAGCAGAGCCAGCGTCTGTGAGCTATTCCGTTCGTAACGTTCGTGAACTTCTGCGGAGTATACTTATAGAAATCGTGGAAGATGGTCTTTTTGAGTATATCCGAATGGAGCTTCGATACTCCGTTGACCTTGTTCGAGCCGATGACCGAGAGGTTCGCCATGCGTATCTGACCGTAGCCGACAACTGCCATGCGGGATATTCTGTCCCAGTCACCCGGATAGGAAGTCCAAAGGTTCGAGCAGAGACGGCGGTTTATCTCACAGATTATCGAATATATGCGCGGGAGCTTGAGCTTGAACAGGTCTTCGTTCCAGGTTTCGAGAGCCTCGGGCATTACCGTGTGGTTGGTATACGAAACGGTCGCCGTGACTATTCTCCAGGCTTCGTCCCAGCCGTAGGAATAGGTGTCGATGAGTATGCGCATAAGCTCTGGGATGACCATAGCCGGATGGGTATCGTTTATGTGTATCGCAGCCTTCTCGGCGAAATTGTCGAGCGAGCCGTAGGACGCGAGATGGTCGGATATTATCGACTGGAGCGATGCCGACACGAGGAAATACTGCTGAGTCAGTCTTAAGAACTTGCCCTCGGTGTGGTTGTCGGACGGATAGAGCACCTTCGAGATTATCTCGGCATTCGTTCCCTCCTCCATCGCCTTGTAATACTGTCCCTGAGAGAACAAGTCCATATTGAAGTTCTTGGTATCGCAAGCCTTCCAGAGGCGGAGTATATTGACTGCCTTCGAGTCCGCGCCTGAGATCATCATATCGAACGGCACAGCCTGAACCACGTCACAGTCCTCCATAGATATGTCGCAATGACCGTTCTCCCAGTTCTCGACAACTCTTCCACCGAATTTTACCGTGAAGGTCTTATCCTTTCGCGGAACGAGCCAGACATCGCCCTCAGGCATCCAGTTGTCGGGCAGCTCGATCTGCTCGCCATCGATTATGCGCTGCTTGAAGAGACCGTATTCATAGAGTATCGAGAATCCGGTAGCAGGATAATCGAGCGTGGTCAATGCGTCCATATAGCAGGCGGCGAGTCGTCCGAGACCGCCGTTTCCGAGTCCAGGGTCGGGTTCGAGCGAATAGATCTCATCGAGCGAGAAGCCCATCTCCGAAAGCACTTCGCCGTAAATATCGGCTATGCCGAGATTTCTCAGATTGTTCTTGAGTGAGCGTCCGATGAGAAATTCCATGCAGAGGTAGTAGACCTTTTTGCCGCGCTGTTTCTTGGTATCACCTTTAAATTCGGTGCGCTTCTGAGTAAGAAGATCCTTTACCGACAAAACGACCGATTTGTATATCTGTTCCTCGGTAGCCTCCTCGGGAGTAGTACCGAAATACCGTGCGAGCTTCGCGCATACCGCGTCTCTCACAGACGCTTTTGTGTATTCTGTGTTCATAAACCTTTTCCTTTAAATATCCGATCAGCCTAAATTTGAGTACATCTCGATATACTTCAGAGCCGATGCGTTCCACGAGAAATCCATTCCCATTGCGTTCTTCATAAGCTTTTCCCACTTAGCACTATCATTGTAGAGAGATAGTGCACGGCGTATGGCATCGAGCATATCATGAGCATTGTAGGTCTTGAAGGTGATACCGTTTCCGACCTCTTCAACAGGGTCGAACGGCTTTATCGTGTCGTAAAGTCCGCCGGTCTCACGAACTATCGGGACTGTTCCGTAGCGTGAAGCGATCATCTGAGCGAGTCCGCAGGGTTCGGACTTTGACGGCATCAAAAACATATCCGCCGAAGCATAAATACGCTTTGCGAGGTTCTTGTCGAATGCCAGCTTAACCGCACACTTTTCGGGATAGCGGAGCGCGAGATCTGCGAAGAAATCCTCAAGCTCGCATTCACCGGTTCCGAGAAGCACGAGCTGTATATCCGACTCCATAATATCGTCAGCCACACGTCTTACAAGGTCGAAGCCCTTGTGCGAAGCCAGTCTCGAAACCATTGCTACCATCGGGACATCACGGTTTTCGGGAAGTCCCAGCTCACGCTGAAGTGCGAGCTTGTTCTCGACCTTGGCGGATATTGACGAAATATCGAAATTCTTCTCGATGGACTTGTCGCTCGAAGGGTCGTAGAGCGATGTGTCGATACCGTTTATTATTCCGCAGACCTTGCCCGAGTACATCTGGATTATATGGTGCAGACCGCAGGAGAAATATTCGGTCTTTATCTCTTCGGCATAGTTCGGGCTGACCGTTGTGAGCTTGTCACAGCAGACTATCGCGCCCTTGGTGAGGTTTATGCAGCCATCGTATTCGACTATATATCTGTCCCACGAATCAAGTCCGAAGACATCTCCGAGAATGTCGAAATTGTATATTCCCTGATAGCCGATATTGTGTATCGTATAGACCGCCTTTATCTTCGAATAGACCTCATCATAGCAGTACTTGCGCTTGAGATATATCACGCAGAGTGCGCTCTGCCAGTCGTGGCAGTGGAGTATATCCGGAACGAAATCGATCTTCGGCATCATATCCATGACCGCCTTGCAGAAGAAAGCGTATCTCTCGCCGTCATCATAGCTTCCGTAGAGTGACGGACGCTTGAAATAATACTCGTTGTCTATAAAGTAGTATGTCACATTTCCGAGCTTATATTCCCAAACACCGCAGTATTGTCTTCTCCACGAGAGCTGGACGGTAAATTCGGTCACAAGACTTCCGAGCTGCTTATATTTTTCCGAGATCGACTGATACATCGGAAGAACTACACGCACATCAATATCACTGTCGGCATTTTTGAGTGCTGCCGGAAGTGAGCCGAGAACATCTCCCAGTCCTCCGGTCGAAGCGAACGGCACGGCTTCAGATCCGACAAAAAGTATCTTTTTCATTTCGACTTCCTCCTTATGCTGTTATATCATTTTTCCTTTTTCGATGAAGAACGGCAGAGATTCATGACCCGAAAGTATACGTCCGTCACGCACGACAACGTTCTTGTCGGTGATGACGCAGTTTGCGAAGACATTCTCGCCGATTATTGTATCCTGAAACAAAATTGAATTTTTGACACTTGCACCGCGTGATACCTTGACTCCGCGGAAGAGTATCGAGTTCTCGACATTTCCGTCTATCGTACAGCCGTCTGCAATAAGCGAATTTCTGACGCTCGAACTGTTCGAATATCTTGTCGGAGCGGAGTTTCTGACCTTGGTATAGATCGGGCGGTTCTTGACATCAAAGAGCATCGAGCGGTTCTCAGAGCTGCCCAGAAGCTCCATAGAATGAGTATAATAGTCTTCGAGCGAATTTATGTTGGCGAAATATCCCTCGTACTTGTATATACGGTAATTCCGTCTCGCGGCATTGCGACTGAGCACATCTCGGTTGAAGCTCGAATGTCCGTGTGCTATCGCATCGAGAACTACGCTCTGGAGATATTCGCGGTTTATGACGACTATATTGAGATTTATATCGTGATAGCCCGAAATATTCGTAGGATAGGGATTAACATCGACTATCCGTCCGTCCTCGTCAGTGTCTATTATGACATTACGCGCCGCCGATTCACGGCTGAGAAGCACACGCTTTACCGCAACGGTTATGTCGGCATTATGCTCGATATGGTCGTTTATCATGTCATTGAGGTCGATATTGCAGATTATGTCGCAGTCGGACAGGACAACATGATCCGATGTAAAGCGGCTGAGCGAATAGTTTATGCTCTTAAGTGCTTCGAGCCGCGAATTATAGAGTGCATTCTGATTGTTCGCAAAGGCAGATATGTACGGCGGAAGTATCTTTATACCGCCCGAACGCCTTGCGAGATCCCAGTCCTTGCCCGCGCCGATATGATCCATCAGCGACTGATAATTATAATGAGTTATCACACTGACATCGGTTATTCCGGAATTTACCATATTCGACAGCGTGAAGTCGATAAGACGGTAACGTCCGGCATACGGCACGGATGCCATAGTTCTCCGATGAGTCAGCTCCGGAATGTTCTTGTCGTGAAGATTCGAAAAAATGATTCCCTGTACAGACATTTATATGACCCCCTCAGCCATTGCTTTTCTTTTCAAGATACTGTTCGTTTACCATTTCACCGGCAGGAATCTCAGCTCCGGCAGGTATTTTCAGATCGCTGCCGATAAGGGTTATTCCCTTGCCCGACTCGATAGCCTCTCCGATCTTAGCACCTGCGCCGATCTCGGTATCGCTGTCAACTATCGAATAGCATACCGTTGCGCCTTCCTTTATCACCGTGTCCTGCATGATTATGGAGTTTCTGACATATGCGCCGCGTGCGACCTTGACACCGCTCGACAGCACCGAATTTTCGACCACACCGTTTATCTCACAGCCCTGAGTGATTATCGAATCGTTCACCTTGGCATCGCTTCCGATGAACTGCGGCGGACGGACATCGCTCTTTGAATATATCCTCCAGCTCTTGTCGTAGAGATTGAAGACCGGATTGTCGCCTAAAAGATCCATATTTGCTTCCCACAGCGACTGTATTGTTCCGACATCCTTCCAATACCCTTCGAATTTATATGCGTAAAGGCTCTCACCGTTATTCAGCATAGCCGGTATTATGTTCTTTCCGAAGTCGTTCGAGGAATCGGGGTCGAGCGCATCCCTGCAAAGATATTCCGAAAGCAGCTTGCGGTCGAATATGTATATTCCCATCGAAGCCTTCGTGCTCTTGGGCTGAGGCGGCTTTTCCTCAAATTCAAGTATGCGTCCGTTCTCATCGGTATTCATTATACCGAAGCGGCTCGCCTGTTCGAGCGGAACATCAATTACTGCGATAGTCGCAGCCGCTCCCATCTTCTTATGATAGTCGAGCATCGCGCTGTAGTCCATCTTATATATATGGTCGCCCGAAAGCACCAGAACATAATCCGGGTCATAGCGTTCGATGAAGTTCAGGTTCTGATATATCGCGTTCGCAGTTCCGCTGTACCAGTCGGCGGATTTCTTGCCCTGATAAGGCGGCAGAACCATGACTCCGCCGTTCATACGGTCGAGATCCCACGGCTGACCGTTGCCGATATATTCATTCAGCACGAGCGGCTGATACTGAGTGAGGACACCAACAGTGTCTATCCCCGAATTTACGCAGTTCGAGAGCGTGAAATCTATTATCCGATACTTAGCACCGAACGGCACAGCCGGCTTAGCGGTCTTTTCGGTAAGTGTGTAAAGTCTGCTTCCCTGTCCCCCTGCGAGAAGCATCGCAACGCATTCTTTCTTGTTGTACATAATGACCTCCAAATAGAATTTTTCCCTTTACTTTCTAAATAAAACAGGTGTCAGCCCTTTCGTTTTGTCCTTCCGACAGGTTTGAATATCACAGCGGCAAGCCCCGGCAGCTCTATCTTCATCGCACGTCCGCGCTCGGTCTCGAAGGTATCGAGAGCACCACAGTTAGTCATACCCTCGCCGCCGTACTCGGTATTATCCGAATTGAAGACCTCGACATATCGGTTGTGAGTCAAGCCGTCAACTACAAAGCCCTCTCGCTTCACCGGTGCAAAATTCATGACTGCGACAAGCTCATTGCCCTTCCGATCGATTCGACAGAAGGAGATAACATTAAGCTCCTTAAGGTCGGGTTCGAGCCATCTGAAGCCGTCCCAGCTGAAATCTATCTCCCAAAGCTCACGGTTTTCGAGATAGAAGCGGTTCAGCTCTGCGGTATATCTCCACAGCCTTGCGTGCATATCATATTCGGTCATGAACCATTCGAGCTGATTCTTATAGTCCCATTCGCGGAACTGTCCGTATTCACAGCCCATGAAGGTCAGCTTCTTGCCCGGATAGCATATCTGATAAGCCATAAAGAGTCGGTCTTCGGCAAACTTCTGCTCATATGTGCCGAACATCTTGTCTATGAGCGATTTCTTTCCGTGTACCACTTCATCGTGTGAGACCGGCAGGATATAATTCTCGTTGAGCGAATACATCATCGGGAAGGTGAGCTTTTCGTGCTTATATTTTCTGAATATCGGGTCGGTCGAAAAAAAATCGAAGCTGTCGTTCGACCATCCCATGTTCCACTTGAAGTCAAAGCCAAGTCCTCCGCTCTCGGTCGAGCTCGTTATATTCGGGAATGCAGTCGATTCCTCAGCGATCATCAGGACATCGGGGCATTCGCCCTTTATCGTTCCGTTGAGTTTTTTTAAAAATGCTATGGCTTCGAGATTTTCGTTTCCGCCGTTGACATTCGGTATCCATTCGCCCGGCTTTCGGTCGAAATCAAGGTAAAGCATAGCTGCCACAGCGTCAACCCTCAGTCCGTCCGCGTGAAATTCGCGTATCCAATACAGCGCATTCGAGATAAGAAAGCATTCGACCTCGTTCCGCGCCACATCGAAGAAGCGCGTCCCCCAAACATCATGCTCCATGCGGTCTCTTCCCTGATATTCATACAGCGGTGAGCCGTCAAATTCATAAAGCCCGTGTTCATCCTTCGGAAAATGCGCCGGAACCCAGTCGAATATGACTCCTATGCCGTTTTCGTGCATTTTATTGACGAAATACTTAAGCTCCTCTGGACTTCCGTATCTCGCGCTCGGACTGTAATATCCGCAGACCTGATAGCCCCATGAGCCGTCAAACGGATGCTCCATGACCGGCAGAAGCTCTACGTGTGTATAACCC
Organism: uncultured Lachnospiraceae bacterium; assembly: GCA_964603455.1. Taxonomy (GTDB): domain Bacteria; phylum Bacillota; class Clostridia; order Oscillospirales; family CAG-272; genus Flemingiibacterium. The sequence continues at coordinate 4,314 of CAZRVL010000042.1, read as the reverse complement.
ATCTGCTTTGCATAGACCGAAAGCTCATCGGCGATCTCGCGGTAGGAGAGATAATTCTCACCGTTTTCGGTAGTTTTGCCGCCGACAGTCTTCCACGAGCCGAGATGCAGCTCATATATATTCATAGGTGCAGGATAAAATCCGCGCTTATTCGAGCGCACGCCCTTGCCGGTCACTGTCTGCATACGTCTTGCGAGCCAAAGTGAATCGTTCCATTTGAAGGGCTTTTGCTCGTATATCTTCGATGCAGTCGCACCGAGAGTCTCTGAGCTGAAGGCGTATGGATCGGCTTTCAGGCGAACACCCGAACTTGAAGTTATCCTGAACTTGTAGTTTGCTCCGTCGAGCGAGGTATCCGAGGTCAAGACATATTTCCAAACTCCCATATCGGTCACACGCTCCATTTCGGCTGTCGGCTTCCAGTCGTTGAAATCGCCGACTACCTCGACAAGCTCGGCGTTCGGTGCCCAGACTCGAAATGTATATGTATGCTCTGAGCCGTTCGTTTTGTGGTGACAGCCGAGATATTCATATGCACGAGAATTTGTTCCCTGGTGGAAAAAGAACGCCGCAAGGTCATCCCTGTTCGCACTTTTCGGATCCTGTGCCAATTTGATCATCCTTTCAATATTCATATCTGTTTAACAGATTTATTTTGTCCTACAGTAATATTATACCACATTTCATATGATATTTATGTCAAATATTGTAAATTTTTTATCCTTCGAATGATAATTATTCAAAAAAATCAAATTTAGGTGCGAAAGGACTTTACACGTTCATTGTTTTGGTGTATAATATATATATGATATTTTTAAGAAGGGATAAAAAATGCAGGCAAGAACCGATATTACCGATGAGCTGATCTTGAGCACCTTGAAGAAATATTACGGCTACGACAGCTTTCGAAACGGTCAAAAGGATATTATCGACAGTATTTTACAGGGAAAGGACATTATGGCGGTCATGCCAACCGGAGCTGGCAAATCGATATGCTACCAGATACCGGCGATACTTCTTCCGGGAATAACTCTGGTCATATCTCCGCTCATATCGCTCATGCTCGATCAGGTAACTTCGCTCAATTCAAACGGCATACGCGCCGCATATCTGAACAGCACATTGACTCCGCGTCAGATGTCTCTCGCGATACAGCGCGCCTGTGAGGGTACATACAAAATAATATATGTCGCTCCCGAAAGGCTTGAGACCGAGAGCTTCAAAAGCTTTGTCGCGTCAGCCGACATATCGCTCGTTGCAGTCGATGAAGCACACTGCGTATCTCAGTGGGGACACGATTTCAGAAGGAGCTACACCGAGATAAAGAGCTTCGTTGAGGGACTGTCGAAAAGACCGATGGTGGCAGCCTTCACCGCGACCGCCACAGAGCTTGTGAAAAGCGATGTAAAGGCTCTGCTCGGACTAAAAGAGCCGTTTGAGATAACCACAGGCTTCGACCGTCCGAATCTGTATTTCGGTGTGAACACCGATGGCGACCGAACGAATTTCGTAAGGGCATATCTCGACAAGAATCCCGAACGTTCGGGAATAATATACGCTATGACCCGAAAGACGGTCGAAAAATTATATTACGAGCTGAGAAACGGGGGCTATCCCGTGACTATGTATCACGCAGGTCTGTCCGATGAGATCAGGAATGCCAATCAGGAGGATTTCATACGCGACAAATGTCCTGTTATGATAGCCACGAACGCATTCGGAATGGGCATAGACAAGCCTGATGTCGGCTTCATAATCCACTACAATATGCCGATGTCGATGGAGGCATACTATCAAGAAGCGGGACGTGCCGGACGTGACGGCGGAGAAGCCGAATGTATACTTCTCTATGCAAAGCAGGATATACAGATAGCGAGATTTCTCATCGAAAACGGCTCGGGAGAGGACGAAGCTCCCGACCCGAATGCCAAAAAGCTTCGCTACGAAAAGCTTCGGCATATGATCGATTACTGTGAGACCACCGGCTGTTTGCGTTCGTATATTCTCAGATACTTTGGAGAAAAGGCAGGCTTCAAGTTCTGCGGAAAGTGTTCCTCCTGCAATGATGAGCATATAACGCTCGATGTGACGAATGAGATACGTGCGGTGTACTCGGCTGTGATCGCGACTCACGAAAGATACGGTGCGGCATTCATAACCGATTATCTTCAGGGCGAGGAGAATCCGCGCATAGTGAACGGAGATTTCGATGCTATACCGGGGTTTGGCGCGATGTCGAACCGACCTCGAAGCTATATACGTGATCTGCTCGACAGACTGGTATCGGCAGGGCTTTTGCTCCGCTCGGACGATCAATATCCGATACTTGCGGTATCTCCGATGCTCGAACAGATGATAGCCGACCGAAACACCTTCAAAATGCGCTTCAAAGCGGATGCGCTCGAACCGAAGAAGAAAAAGACGCTCTCGAAGACCTATTCGAGAAATTATTCGGAATCCGAGACAGACGGAAAGCTTTTCGACACTCTGCGTGCATGGCGGCGTGAGACCGCCTCAAAGCGAAGCCTTCCGGCATACACGATATGCACCGATCAGACTCTGAGGAACATCTGTGCCGTAAAACCGAAGACGATCGGCGAACTGGCATACATAAACGGCATAGGAGAAGCCTTCACGGCACGCTACGGCGAGCAGGTACTAAAAATAATAAACGATCAAAAAAATTGAGCGGTATCCGCTCAATTTTTTTTACCCTTCCTTGCAGCCTGCATGGCATATTTCAGCTTGGTCGCGTTGCCGCCGCGCAGATGTCTTTCGGACTTGTTCTTTTCGAGCAGATCGCTGACCTCATGAAAAAGAGCCGGGTCTGAACGTTGAAGCCGATAGGTTATATCCTTATGTACGGTCGATTTGCTTATTCCGAAGACCTTTGCGGTAGCTCTCACAGTCGAGCCGTGTTCGAGCATATATGCCGCAAGCAGCTTGGGACGGTCGTCATTATCATAGATCAAGGCGTTCACTCCTGTACGGTTGAGTTACTGTACATATATATTTAACGCCTTGCGGATATATTACTTTTTCAGGAGATCGATATAATTTTTCCAATCAGATCTGCATATCGAATGAGTACCGCCGCGAAGATGATAGGCGATATTTCCGTCATTGAAGCATTCGCCGACCTTTGGAAATCTGTCGGGCGCGATGAATCCGTCATATCCGAGTTTTTCGAAGACCTCTGATGCCGCCTTACAGGACAGATATTCCGATTGTGGGTCAGCCCATTCATCGAGCGAAGCCGAACCGACCGCAACCTTGCGTGAAGCCATAGCAGCTATCAAAAAATGCTGATCAAACGGCATATCACAGGTCTTCTCGCCTGCATATTCCGAATATTTTTCGCAAAACCAATATGGGAATACACGTGTAATATCGGCTATCGTCTCGCCGACCTTTCCGCGTGTCAATGCACTTCCCGAACAGCCAGAATCGTTCGAAAATATGTATTTGAAGCGTGTATCCTGCGCACCGCACCAAAGAGCGGTTTTGCCAAGTCGCGAATGTCCCATTACCGCAGCTCTGCTCTCATCGAAAATTCCGAGCGTCAGCAGAAAGTCGAGCGAACGGCTCGCAGCCCATGCCCACATTCCGATAGCGCCCCAGTTATCGTCAGCGTCCTTCTTGCGTTCAAAAAACGGCGCGACTCCCGATCTGAAGCCGTCATTTCTGTTATCAGCCGCAATATCAAGATAGTTGAAACGTGCCACAGCGACACCGTTCTCGATGATCTCTTCCTCCGGTATCATTCCGCTCGGAACGTCAAATTCAAAGCTGATATAGACTATCAGAGGAACTTTTTTATCGGTGTTCGGTATCGACAGATACAGCGGAAATTCAAAAGCTCCGTTCGGTGTCGAGACACTCAGAAGATAATGATAGTGCTTTCCGACACCTCCGAAGCAGGTATCGTGCCTGTAGGTCAACTTTCCGGACACGGAAGAGCTAAATGACGGAGTTCTTCCGTACACATTTTTCGAAAGAATATCGACTATTTCAATACGCATTTTTTCGGAGTCGTTTGAAAACGGTATGTCGGGAAGCTTCCTTTTGTCAAGGAGTTCAGAAACAAATGACATAAATATCCCTCACTTTCAATATTTATTATATCACAGCTTCATTTGAAAATCAATAGAAAACAAAAAATTCCCACACAGATATACTGTGTGGGAACGGGTAATATCAATTACTTGCAGGAAGCAGCGAGAAGTCTGCCCTTGAGTTCGCCAAGCTCCTCATAGAGAGTAGCGGGAACGTGGCTGCCGACCTGTGCGTAGAATTCCTCGATGTTCTTAACAT
>CAZRVL010000041.1:0-16773 GCA_964603455.1 uncultured Lachnospiraceae bacterium | reverse complement strand
AATGACCGCCTTGGAAAGAGGTGTTTTGCTGACCGAAAAATCGCTCAAGCTGATCGCAAGGCTTCGTCGGCTTTCGATCCCCGGAATAGAACCTATATCCACACTTGCCGGCTTCATGATAGGCTCGGTTGCGGCAGATGGAAGACTTAACGAACGCGAATATCTGCTGATATACCCATCGCTTATTCGTGTGTTCGGTGACGATTTTGATTTTGCTTCGGTCAAGGATGCGTTCAGGCGCGACAATGAGGGACGAAAGCAGGTTGCAAAATACACCGATGAGATGCTTCGCATTCTCGAACAGCTTGATGAGGAGCTTCGAAATGATATAATAACGATATGCCTATGTGTCGCTGCAATAGACGGAAAAATATCGCTTAGGGAAAAAATATACATTCGCCGTCTCTGCCGAGCATAGTTAATATGCTGTATATATTTTGTCATCCGAATTTCAAGTATTCGGCCGATTATTTTATATGTATAATTTGATTTTTCATAGTATCGTTCCGAAATTTCATAGTATCGTGTATTGAAATAAATGATAAAAAATGCTATAATAATAAAAATATTCATAAAGGAGACTTTTGATTTACAAAAGTCAATGGTTTAAAGCTATGAATCCGAAAAAATGTACAGCACTATTATTACTTTTAACGTCGATCATTTCGGCATTTTCCTGTGGTGATACAGTTTCTGACCCTGAGACAGTCACCACAAAAGCTCAGACCTCCGATACAGTCGAGGATGAAGATGATTCGATAAAATGCGAGCTTCCGAGTCTTGATTACAACAATGCGGATGTTACGATATTCGTTGAAGATTACGGCGGAACCTGTGGTCCTGAGTTCTATGCCGAAGAGATCACCGGCGATATAGTCAATGATGCGGTATACAAGCGAAATCAAACTATTTCCGATCAGCTGCATATAAATCTGCAATATGAGCTTTTTGAACACGCATGGAATGACCGCGACAACTTTACGACAAAGCTGAGAACGAGCGTTCTTGCACAGGACGGAAGCTATGATATTATAGCCGGAACAGGCTACTTCATGCCAAACTTTCTGAGTGACGGACTCTTTACAGATATGTCCGAGCTTCCGTATATCGACATCGACAAGCCGTGGTGGTCGAAGAAGTTCATGGAGGTATCATCTATCGACGGAAAATATTACTTTGTCACCGGAGATGCCTGCCTCGGACTTATAAGAAATATGTACTGCATATTTGAAAACCTCGATCTTGCTGAGGCTGCTAATGTTGAAAATCTCTACGATGTCGTGCGCGATGGAAAATGGACACTTGATAAAATGAATGAAGTCGCATCCTCGCTCTACAGAGATCTTAACGGAAATACTCAAATAGATAAAGATGACCAATTCGGCCTCCTTCTCGATGGCGGAAATCACATCACCGGTTTCTTCGAATCAATAGGCATCGATATAATCGATTTCAGCAGCGGAGAACCTGAATTTATTTATGACAATGAGCATAATATCAATGCTGTCGAAAAGCTGACTAATATTGTCATGAATACCGAAGGAATATTCTTTGACAAGCAGGCAAACGATGAGGTCGCAGATGAAAGCATATTCAAAAACGGAAACGTTTTGCTTTCCACAGGATGGCTGACTCACACCGAATCCTTCAGAAATCTCAACTTTACGTACGGTGTACTGCCTTATCCGAAATATGATGAAGCGGATGAATACAGAACTACTGTCTTCCCTTGCTATTCTATACTAACGATCCCGGTCGATTCACTCGACAAGGAGAGAGCTGCGGCTGTCTGCGAGGCTCTCGCATATGAAAGTTGGAAGAACGTAACTCCGGCATACTTTGAGACTGCTCTTAAGGTAAAATATGCAAATGATAACGATTCCGCGCAGATGTTCGATATTATCCGCGACAGCGTATCGTTTGATTTCGGATATATCTATACGCTCCCACTTGATGGCATAAATAACTATTTGAAATTCTCGGTCATGGACGATAAGCCGTGGGCTTCCTACATCGCATCTATGAAATCTGTGTTTGTTGAAAAAATAGATACATTGGTAGAAAATATCCGCTCTGTGAATGAATAAAATATCTTTATACGTATAAACAAAGGCAATATGGCTCACGCCATATTGCCTTTGTTTATTAAAGATCTGTCTGATTGCATTTATTGACATACCTTTCCATATAGACCTTTATACTGTCACAAGAAAAATCCGAGCACATTTCAACATTGTAATCATTGCAGCATTTTATAAACGGACATTCCCTGCACAAACAGAAAACATCATCTGAACGACCGCCGAGGCAATTTATATCTTTTAGCGGAATATCCATCCCCAATTCACCTTTATAAAAAATCTGAGACCGTCTTCGTAAAGCTTCGTCATTATTTATTGTTGCAAGGTATGTAACACAGCGTGAACAGTCATGACCGCAGCAGCAAATAAGATTTTTCATAAGCTTCTTCTCATATCAAATGTATGCTGTTTATCTGAAAATCAAGTATAAAATATCAATGTCACAACGCATACAAAGCATAGCTTTATTAAAATCATAGCATACGTTCGATTGGCAATCAATAGAGATTTTTAAAATATTGCTTCACTCGGTGTAATACTGTGCCTGAGCATGCCAGAGCTCATAGTATTTTCCGTTTTCATCGGCAACGAGAGCATCATGTGTTCCCTGCTGCACTACCGCTCCGTCTTGGAATACAGCTATCTCATCGCAGAATTTACAGGAGGAAAGACGATGTGATATGTATATCGCGGTCTTGTTACCTGCGATCTCATCGAATTTACTGTATATCTCGGCTTCCGCTATCGGGTCGAGAGCCGCTGTAGGCTCATCAAGGATTATAAACGGAGCATCCTTGTAAAGCGCACGTGCAATAGCGATCTTCTGAGCTTCACCACCCGAAATATCAACTCCGTCTTCAGATAAATCCTTATATATAATCGTGTCCAATCCGTTTTTCATATTTGAAAGACGCTCCCCGAAGCCTGCATCTATCAAAGCACGCTCTACTTTATCACGATCGTACTGCATACTTCCCGCAACATTTGCACCGATAGGTTGGCTGATGAGCTGAAAATCTTGAAATACGACCGAGAATATATTCATATAATCATCGTATCTGTATTTTCGAATGTCTATTCCGTTGAGCAGTATCTGACCTTCCTGCGGATCATACAACCGGCACAATAATTTGATGAAGGTCGTCTTACCGCTTCCGTTTTCTCCGACTATCGCAAGTCTCTGTCCAACTTTAAATTTCATGTTTACATGACGCAATGACCAAATTTCCGAACCGGGATATTTGAAGGATACATCTCTGAATTCGACCTCATATTTGCGGTCGGTACGTTTTTCGGTGGTAAGACTGCCCTGGTACATGGCGTTCGGAATATCGAGGAATTTGAAGGTATTATCCAAATGCGCGGTATTAGTTTTTAGGTCTCCGAAAATATCGGTAAGAGTGAAAATATTAGCCACCATTGCAGTTGCAGCTCCGACATATTGAGTTATGCTTCCGACATCAAATGCTCCGCCCCACGCCTTAATACAGGTAAAAGCATATATAGCTCCGGTGATAAGTGTGGTTATACAAGCACCTAAGCTTGCATATATTCCCATTTTTCCGCGTGCAATCCTGCCTATCGCACCATCCGATCCGAAAACAGAATTTTGTGCATTCCAATATCCGTTTATCAATTTTTGCTGATCGTACATTCGAATATCTATACTGCGTTTGGTTTTCGTTCCGACAAAACCGAAGTGACTGAACAAACGGTTTCCGAAAGTCGCATCTTCTGCGTGATCGCTCATGCACTTTGTCGCTGCCGCACTGAGTCTTCCCGCAAAAATACTGATAGATACCATAAGTAATGCCAATATCAATATAAACAATGGATTATTAAACACCACAAGCCAACCGACAGCTGCAGGTATCGGAGAAGTAAAAAGACTTACAGTCAATGCAATACCACTAATAAGACCGATAACGCTTGTAATAAACTTTTCATATATCTCTTGTGCTTTTATAAGTCCTAATCCAGACCAATTTTCGTTTTGCATTATCTGTGCTTTGAGGTCATGATTTTCCTGCTTATCAATCTCCGAAAAATCCAGATCGAACATTTTATGGATAAAAAGTATTTCCTTCTGTTCGTAAAGAACATTGAAAAGTGATATACCGCGGCGATTGAGCACAGCTTCTGCTATAGCCGCCACTCCGCAACAAAGTACGCCTGCAATCACCCATTTCCAAAGTATATCTTCCCTTCGCAAGGTCGCTAGCTCTTTTAATATTTGTGCGGAGAAAAATACCGTTATATACGGAATAACCGCGCTGACTATGCAATGCAGCGTCATTATCGGAAATAACTTTGGGGACACCTTGTGAAGCTCTTTAACAGCACGCAAATGTGTAGCAATAGCGTGGCGTATGTTTACGTTATCCTTCATCTTCAAAACTCCTTTCCGTCTTGATAATATTGGCTTTGAACCTCAAACAATTTTGCATATTCTCCGCCTAAAGCTATCAGACTGTCGTGCGTTCCCTCTTCCTTTATTCCACCGTCTGCGATAAATATTATCCGGTCGCAGAATCGTGTGGATGCCAGACGGTGTGAAATAAACAATGAGGTCTTCCCCGCCGTCATATCACTGTATTTCATGTAAATATCATTCTCTGCGATCGGATCAAGAGCTGCGGTCGGTTCATCCAGCAACAGCAACGGTCCGTTTTTATACAAAGCCCTCGCCAGCATAAGTCGCTGTGTTTGTCCACCTGAGAACATCACGCCATCCAAATAAACTTCACGTCCGATATGAGTTTTTAGCCTATTCGGCAGCTTATCGACATCGGATGACAGACCGGCTTTTTTCAAGCAGTCCTCGACCATTTCATAGTCTATCCCAACCGTTGCTTGCGCTATCTACTCTGCCACGGTAACATCAAGTATCGAAAAATCTTGAAATACCGCACTGAACAGATCATAGTAGCTTCTGCGGTCAAAAGCTCGAATGTCTTTGCCGTTTAACAGTACCACACCGGAAGTTGGATCCAACAGTCCGCATATGAGCTTTACCAATGTCGTTTTTCCCGCACCGTTGAGACCGACTATAGCCAATCTCTCACCTGGATGAACAGTAAGACTCAGATCATGTATTGTATCAACACTTGCTCCGGGATAGCGGTAAGAAACATTTTCAAGTTTGAGCTCATAGCATTCCGAATACGGTATCTTCTCACCATCTTCAAACTTAAACGGTTCGGGATAATCCAAAAATTCACGAAGGCGTGATATATCCAAGCTCTCCTTGTGAAGCTGACTCATTTCCCGCAGGATACCCATTACCCAGCTCGTAAATGTGGTGACAGCTGTAAAATAGAGCACGAACTCCGAAACACTAAGTCCATCATTAATTGCCATTTTGATAAGATACACATATGCGATACCATTTCGCGCCATTGTCAGAAAGGCTTCAATAATATCGGCAATCACCTCGACTCGTTCACAGCGAAGTGAAAAGTCCATATACAGCCTGAACATATTGTCAAGCAATTCGTTCAGCCAACCCTTAAGACCGAATATCCTAATATCCTTTGCCAACTCCACAGACTCGGACTTTTCACGGAAGTAATAGTATTTTTGCAGATAGCTCTCCTCTTCATCTCGATGTTCATATCTAAAATTTTCGGTATATCTTGATGCAAGGAAGCCTATGACGCAGGTCGAGATAACAACAAGCAGTAATACAGTATCTATTCGAGAAAGTATAGTCAAACATACGATAAATCCACCTATATTTTTTATAAGCATAGTCAATGTCTGCCAGATACGTTCTGTTGCCTCTCTGTTTCCCTCAACCGACTGATGAGCCTTTTCCCGCAGCTTTATAAAATCCGCATCAAGCGTATTGGAGTAGGAGGTCGTATTTGACTTCTCGGTAATCTTTCCGATGATCGCAGACCGCACATCTATACGTGCAAAAAGAGTGTTCTGCTCTACATACTCCTTAATGCCGCTTATAAAAAACAATGCTGCGGTGAACACACCTATCGTTGTAAGCAGCATCCACACCGGAGCTTTTTCTTCTACTCTTGCTAGCACCATTGGAGCGATATAGAGCTGTGTCAGATTCAATAGTATCTCCAAAGCCGCTGTCAGCATACAAAACAGCAGTACGCGCTTTCGATTTTTCCATGCGACATTTATCATCCAGCCAACATTTTGAGCTGTATTGTATTTGGGTCTTTCTTTAACCTTCATTTTTCTTCACCTCACATGAATATTATAACATAAAAATTCGTCCCCGTATCATTTTGGGGACGAATCGTCATTTTTCGGGGATGAATCGCAGTTCATTAAACCTGTGGGATCAATATTTCGGTCGTAAATGCACCATCCTCACTGTTGCGGCTGATATACCCGTCAAGCCTTTCTATTATAGCATCTATGCGTACAAGACCGAATCCATGTCCGTCTCCCTTTGTGCTTTTAAAAAGCTTTCCTTCCTTTTTCAGCTTCTTGCCTGCGGTAAAATTCGTAAATGAGATATATAACTGCGTGTTCCGCATATCCATATATACTCGTATCACACGCTCTCCCTCAGGCAGCTCCACACTCGCTTCTATCGCATTGTCAAACAGATTGCCGATTATGCAGCAGAGATCAAGCTCCGAGGATTTAAGCTTTACAGGGATATGTGCATCTGCAACGACCTCAATACCTTTTGTCGTTGCAAGCGATATTTTTGAATTAAGAATAGCATCTGTCATGGGATTTCCGGTCTTTATGACAGTATCGACAGTGGTCAAATCCTCGTCCAACAGATCAAGATATTTTTTTATCGACTCCCAATCCTCGGAAGCCGCATATGCTTTCATCGTTTGTATATGATTGCGATAATCGTGCCGCCAACCGCGTATCTGACGATACATATTATCTACTTCACGATAATGCGTTTCAATGAGTTCATTTTGATATAAAGCAAGCTGTTTTTCTATTTTTCTTGAAAATAATGACATAATGCTCCTTATGCAGTAAATTTTACCATATCAGCATTAATTGCTTTGAATTATCGCTCGATTTACGGCATCATAAGCTCCGCGTGGAAGAGGAACAGATGTTCCATCGTTCAGCCTTATCTCAGTCTTTGTCACGCGGCTTATCTGCGTAAGATTTATTATCGCGGAACGCCCTGCACGATAAAAGCGTTCATCGAGCTGATTTTCAAGTTCTCTCATCGTCATCTTTACCGTCACATCCGAAAAAGCGTGTATCGTAACATAGTTTCCGCGCACATCGGCGTACCTAATTTGATATATCGGCACGCGCACCATTTCACCGCCGATCTCAAAATTCAAAACTTTTTCATTCTTAAAAAGCTTCTCTACTGCCCGATCAAGCACCGAACAGAGCTTTTCTTCCTTTACCGGCTTCATTAGATAATGAAGTGCGGCAACCTCATAGCCCTCGGAAATGTAATCCGAATATCCGGTTATAAAAATAATCTGCACAGTATCGTTGTTCTGCCTCAGCTGCTTTGCCATGGTAACACCATCCATAGCCCCCATTTCAATATCGAGAAGCAAAATATCGTAATCACTCTCCTCGGCGTAATGGAATAAGAAATTCTCAGCAGATGTAAATGTATCAATATGTACAGCATGACCAGATCCTGCCGCCCAGCGATCTACCATATTCAAAACATATTGCCTGTCCGCATCTGAATCATCACAGACAGCTATTTTGTATTTCATTCTATCACCGCCATTTTTTCCGAATAAAGCATTTGACATCAGTTTTTAAAATACTGCTTTGTATGTGGTCACAATAATTATAGCATAAAAATATGAAGATTTCTACCGTCATATTACCTATATGATTTCTCTTCATTTGCACATTGACTTACGGTAAGTTCCCGGGGTACAACCCTTGATTTTAAAAAACAATTGAACGAAATATGATTCGGTAGCAAATCCCAATGATTGCAATATATCAGCTGTTGATATACCGTGACTTATCATTTCACATGCCTTATTTATCCTCAACGCATTTACATATTCTGTATATGAAACCCCGACCAAGCTTTTAAATTTATCGCAAAAATAATTTTTGTTATAACCAAAATGCTCAGCTGCCGTACTGAGTGTTGGTTTTGCATTAATATTCATCTCAGTCCACTCGATCATCGCACATAATTCAGAGTTTCGTGCCTCTATGCGACTATAATTTTCAAAACTCGTTCGGATTTCAAGAAGAGAAAACATACCGATTAACAGTGCAAGCTTTTTTGAAAAATCACCGTTATTTATAAGTAATCTGAAATCTGAGATAAGTTCATCATATGCCTCAATTTTAAAATCGAAGCTTCTAAAACTCAGTTCACTTACTTTCAGTACATTTTCAATATCAATAAAGGATTTAAGTCCGATCAGATCAATCTTTCCGCAAAATACTTTACCATCTCCCGAATTATAATTCATTGAATGAACAGCTCGCGGCGGAATGAAAAGTGCTGTTTTTTCATCAAACTCAATATGAACACCATCTATATAGGCTTCACCGATTATACCGTTCGTAAAGAGAAATTCTATAGTATCAGCGTAATGCGGTTGAGTTGTCCATCTTCTACCCCGCTTTGACGGACTGTCAAGTTCTACAAATGACCACGGTTCATTTTTCTTAAATTCCTTGCGTTCGAAAAAAGCCGAAATAAGGCTGTTACTCTCCATTTCATCACTCTCCCAATACGTTTATATGATAACACATTTCGATAAGAATTTCAAGCAAAAGCTGTAAATTCTGAATATTACGACAAATCCTCTGAATTTCAAGAATTGAAAAACAATTCTTGATGTGATATACTGAATATACCAATCTAAAAGAAAAGGAAATACATCATGAAAAAGTTAAAAACAGCAATCATCGGCTGCGGTGGTATCGCCAATGCTAAGCATCTTCCAAATCTCACTCAAATTCCAAGCATAGAATTATCGGCTTTCTGTGACATCATACCCGAACGTGCGGAAGCTGCACGTGAGAAATACGCACCAAATGCTAAAATCTATACCGACTATAAGCTTCTCATCGATGAAAACCCCGATCTCGACAACGTGCATGTATGCACACCAAATGATATGCACAGTACGATTTCAACCTACGCACTAAATGCCGGGATCAATGTAATGTGCGAAAAACCAATGGCGATCAACTACGATGAAGCATTGAAAATGAAAGAAGCCGCAGAAAAAAACGGAAAACTTCTTACTATCGGATATCAACATCGGTTTGATCCAGATGTGTCATATATGCGCCGTGCCGCAGAAAACGGTGAGTTTGGTGACATATATTTTGCCAAAGCACGTGTTCTCAGACGACGCGGAGTTCCGACATGGGGTGTATTCACTCAAAAATCACGTCAAGGCGGTGGTTGCTTCATGGACATAGGTACTCATGCCTTAGACACACTACTATATATGATCGGCAATTATAAACCAGCATATGTAACCGCAACTACATATCAAAAATACCGTGATCGCAGTGACTGCGGAAATCCATTCGGAAATTGGGATCCCAAAGAATATGATGTTGAGGACAGCGGATTCGCTTTCATAGTAATGAAAAATGGCGCAACTATTATTTTGGAAACTGCATTTGCATTGAATACTTCTGAGGAAGGAGGCGTACAGTATCTCATAAGCGGAACAAAAGCCGGTGCAGATAACCTTTCAGGTAAGCTGAAAATCAACGGAGATAAATATGGTACACTTTATATGACTGAGCCTGATTTAAATAAAGGCGGTGTAGCTTTCTTCTCTGGTAAGTCGGTATCTCCGGCACTCGCTGAGCAGATGTGCTTTGAAAAAGCACTTTTGGGCGAAGGAAAACTTATGACAACTCCGGAACAAGCCATAGTTACCTCTCAAATACTGAGTGGTGCTTACAAATCCGCAGAATCCGGGAAAACTTATTATTTCGATACTAAAGAGGTAAGGTAAAATGTTCAATATAGCACTTCTTTCTCGCTGGCATTGTCATGGTCTGTGCAACCGATATGTAGATGATCTGAAAAAAATTCCTTACGCCAAAATAACCGCTGTCTGGGATGAAGATCCCGAACGCGGTATCGAATGGGCAGATGAGTTGGGAGTAAAATTTGTCCCTGATCTCAACAAACTGCTCGTTGATCCTGAACTGAACGGTGTTGTAATTACCGCACCGACAGATCTTCATCACGATATTATAATCAAATGCGCAAAGGCAAGAAAACACATTTTTACCGAAAAGGCTTTCGCACTTGATAATAACGATGCTTATGAGATGCGCGATGAGATCAACAAAGATGATATTACATTCCGTATAGCTTTTCCGCGCCGTTCAAATGCAGAGTATATTTTCGCTAAAAAGCTCTATCGTGACGGAGTTCTCGGTGATATTTCACTTATGCGTATCCGCAACGGATTTGATGTAAGGAACATAGGTGAGCTTCCGGAATATTGGTTTAAAACTGAGCATACCGGCGGTGGCGTAATGATAGATCTTGGCTGCCATCTGGTAGATCTCGCATGTGACCTTATCGGAAAGTGTCCGGAAACAGCTTATGCAGCCTTCACCAATCTGCGAGGAAAAGAAACAGAGGATGGTGCAGTTGGAGTACTTACTTTCGAGAGCCGAAAGACCGCAGCTATTATAGATACAACGTTGAACAGTCCTCTCCGCGAAATATATACTCTCGAAATTTATGGCACAAAGGCAAATTTGCTGGCACGTAACGGAGCTGTAGAGATACGTTACTTAGATAAGCGTCCGGATGAAGTAATTCCGTTCCGTGATCTCAAGGGTGACAAATCTCCAATAAATAAATGGATAGAGGAAGCAAATGGCATAGAATTTCACGGAGATTGCAATGCCGATACCGGAGTCATGTTGACCGAAGTAATGAGTGCGCTATACCGCTCCGGTATTGAACATCGCGAAATAAACATTTAACCACGGAAAATAATCTAAAATTATAAATTTCAGAACTATTTTCAGCTTTGAATATGAAAACAAGCTCATTGTGAGCAGAAAGGAATATTTTGTATGTAATGCCGTAATATCACATACAAAAACATATGGTATTAAAATGAGAAAAACAAACTCGATCCTATGCCTCTTACTCAGCGCTATACAGCTTGGAACCATCTCCTGTTCAAATCAAATTGATGAAAACGCGGTCACAGATCATATAGCAGATAAAGTAACCTCTGAATCTATAAACTCATCGGAAATTCTCTACTCCGATCTTCCAACAAATGATTTCGGCAATGCAGAATTCAAAATGCTATCGGAAGAAAATACAACATGGGCAATAATTCAGATGACCGCAGATGAGCAGAACGGTGAAATAATCAATGACACGATCTGGGCAATAGACCGCACAGTTGAAGATCGACTTAATGTCAAGATCTCATCTGAATTCGTCCAAAATGCGGAGACCGTAAATGCTCGTATACGTCAAGCCGTACTGGCAGGCGAAGATGAATATTCGGTATACAATAATACTGTAAGTGTAACTGCACCTCTTATACTTGAAGGATATTTTCGTGAGCTTGAAGAGCTTCCATATATCAATAAAAACAAACCTTGGTGGGACAAAAATCTATGCTCAAGCATGAGCTTCAACGATAAGTGCTATTCCTTCATAGGAGATCTCTCTGTCATGTCCTATGAATGTCGCTATGTGATACACATAAACAACACAATGGCAAATAATCTAACGCTCACTGATCGCTACCAAACTGTACGCGATGGAAAATGGACACTTGATCAATTATATAACGATACTAAGCTCGCCTATTCCGATTTAAATGGAAACGGTACTGTTGAATTTGGCGACAGGGGTGGCATATGTTCAAATCTACGTGCAATGAGCTATTTCATGATAGCAGGTAATGAAAACATATATACTGACAACAATGGGCTACCGGAATTTAACGGTCTATCCGAGCGTGCTACAGAAATGTATAGTAATATTCTGAATAAACTGTTCTTAAATGAGTCGGCAATGATCGCCGGAATGGCATTTCCGGACGGTAAAAACTGGACATCAGCATTTACAGATGGTATTTCTCTATATCTCTTCGAACCACTTGGTTCTATGCGAGGTTTCAACACAACAGATTTTGATTACGGTCTGCTCCCAATACCAAAATATGATGAATCACAGGATGAATATATCGTTCCGATAATCCATTTCGTCCATTCCAATTTTGTTACAAAAGTCGCAAACGATCCTGATATGATCTCAACCGTGCTTGAAAATCTTTCAGCAGAGTCTTATAAAACATTACGATCCGTATATTTCGATAAGATACTCGAAGGTAAACGTTCGCAAGACGAAGGAACCCTCGATATGCTCGATCTCATTTTTTCAAGTGAAACTATATTGAATCAGGCAGTTGTATTCGACTGGGGCGGACTTACATCAATGATCAACTCAAACGCTCGCGATAAAAATGAAAATATAGTTTCGATAATAGCATCTAACCTTCCGGTGATTCAAAATGCAATAAATGACACTGTAGAATTCTACAGATGATGAAAAACACATTTTACAAAAATTCGCTTTTGCCTTTCAAAACCGAATTATTCAATGATCCACCTGTAGAATATCGCGGAGCACCGTTTTGGGCATGGAACTGCGTTGTTACATATGAGCTTATAGACAAACAATTAGAAGTGTTCCGCGAAATGGGATTTGGAGGGGCGCATATACATTCACGTGACGGACTTGCAATACAATATTTATCAGATAAATTTATGTCACTTGTAAAGCATACAGTCGAAAAATCCAAAGAATTGGGGCTACGTACATATCTTTACGATGAAGATCGCTGGCCATCCGGGTGTGCCGGTGGAATTGTAACAAGTGATCGTGAGCTTATCATGCACTATATAGAATTTTCGCAAAAGCGACCGGAAAGCGGACTTATCGCGGCATTTGATATTGATCTTGAAAACGACCGCATTAAATCATTCAGAATGATAAATGATCATGAAACAACCATTGAGCATCAAATATTTTATGCCGCAGACGTTGAAGCTCCGCGTGAAGGTATGTATAATGGAGAAAGTTATGTCAACACTCTATCTAAAAATGCTATCGACCGTTTTATAAACGTCACACATGAAAGATATAAACAAGTAATAGGAAATGAATTCGGAAATGCAGTACCTTATATTTTCACCGATGAACCGGAATACGGACAGGCGCGTAGAGTAGGAAATAAGTTCGGCACACCTCGTATGCCATGGGATAAGGAACTGCCTTTAAAATATGCTGCAATCTGGAATGAAGACCTTATAGAAAATATCCCACTTTTATTCTTCAATCAAATAGACGGTGAATCACCTGTCAGATGGAGATATTTCAAGCTGATAACAGAATTGTTCGCAGACAGTTATGCAGACAATATCGGAAATTGGTGTAACAAAAACAACATACTCCTTTGCGGACATATGATGTTTGAGGACTCTCTTGCAATGCAAACAACTGCAAATGGAGAATCAATGCGACATTACAAATCTTTCGGTATACCCGGAATAGATATTCTTTTCGGTGCGCATGAATACACGACCGCAAAGCAATGTCAATCTGTTGTACATCAGTATGGCAAAGAGGGAATGCTCGCAGAATTATACGGAGTGACAGGTTGGGAAGCTGATTTTGGTGATTACAAGCATCAAGGAGATTGGCTCGCAGCACTTGGAGTAACTTTTCGTGTTCCACACCTTTCTTGGATGTCAATGAAAGGTGAATCTAAGCGTGATTATCCAGCATCAATATTCTCACAATCTTGCTGGTACAAGGAATACAAGTATATCGAAGACCATTTTTCCCGTCTCGGAGTTGCATTGACTCGCGGCAAACCAATAGTCAAGATAGCCGTGATCCATCCTGTAGAAAGTTGTTGGATGACATTTAGTTCATTATCTACGTCAGAAAAGCTCGATGAGCTTGAACGAAACTTCAAAGAAATTTCCGAATGGCTATTATTCGGAGGACTCGACTTCGATTATCTCAGTGAAAGCTTGATGCCTGACGAATACATCTGCGGAAAACAATTTTGGGAAATGGAATATGACGCAGTTATTGTTCCGCCTGTATATACGCTCAGGAATTCAACTTTAAATATTCTGGAAGAATATTCAAAGCAAGGAAAATTGATTTTTCTTGGTGATCCACCTGAATTTGCAGACGCACTTTTATCAAATCGTGCAAAACAGTTAGCTATAGGAAAAACGCTCATATTCTCTAAATATAAACTTTTGTCGGCACTTGACGGATTGCGAATGATAGATCTTATAAATTCTGACGGAAGTCGAGCAAATGATTTTATATACAATTATCGTGAAGAAACCAATATACGATGGCTGTTTATCGCACGCGGAAAACTTCCTTCAAAGCGTTTTTTACCGCCTGATATTATAACGATCAAATTGACCGGTGAATTTTCAGTCGAGATTTTCGATACAATCACAGGAAAAATAATACCAATCGAAGCTGATGTATCAAACGGAACCACAGTCTTTGAATACGCTTTTTACGCGCATGACAGTCTGCTCGTGCGTCTGACAAAATCTAATGCATCACACAAAAATTCCAATAAGATTTCTAATCATAGACGTGAAATCTTAATAAAAGCACCAAATAAATTTGAGCTTCTCGAACCAAACGTATTGCTATTGGATACAGCTGAATTTGCTGTAGATCCGATAGATATTAAAAATGCCGAGTGGCATTCCGAAGAAGAGGTTCTGCGGATTTCCTCCATTGCTTCAAGTATTGCAGGCGTAAAGCCTTATATGCGATTCGATATGCAGCCATGGGCAAGACCTGAAACGGAGATTCACAAACTTGCACTGAGATTTACATTTGATTCTGATATAGACTGTCCATCTTCGCTTGCTTTTGAAAATGCCGACATAAGTAAATTGATCGTCAACGGAAAAAATGTCAACGAACATCCGAATGGATATTTCATAGATGAATCGATTAAAATTATCAATTTACCGAAAATAACACGCGGAAAAAATGAGATAATAGCATTGATTCCTTTTGGTGACCGCACAAAACCGGAAGCATTCTATCTGCTTGGAAAGTTCAGCGTAAAGGTCAGCGGATCAAAGCGAACGATTACAACATTTCCGGAAAATATCGGATTTTCACCGTTGTGTGAACAATCGCTTCCTTTTTACACCGGTCCTATAGATTATATATGCAGTTTTAAAACGGAAGGAAATGCCGCAGTAAGACTACCGAATTTCAAAGGAGCAGTTGTACGTGTTTTTGTCGATGGAAATGACAATGGACTTATAGCGTTCGCCCCATATCGACTTAAGCTCGATATACCAGCAGGTGAACATGAAATTGTACTTAGACTATATCCCAGTCGATTCAATCTGTTCGGTGCGCTTCACAACAATGATAGTGAGGAATTAAGGATAGCACCTTTTATATGGCGGCAAACCGGTGACAAATGGACATATTCTTATAATTTTCGTCCAAGCGGAATATTGTCTGAACCTATAATAGAGTTACTATCCGATTGAAGCGATATGACATAAAATTTCTCATATGATCATCAACTAAGAACTTGTCCCCCAAAGGTTATATAATCCTTTTGGGGACAAGTTTTATTTAAATAACTGAAAATATTTGAATTTATGTTTAAATTCCATCATGCCAAAACCACAGCAAGTACCATCATTAGACTAAAGCCCACAGCAAAAAACACTGTACCGATATTTGAATGTTTGCCTTCGGATATTTCGAGTATAAGTTCTTCTACAACAACATACAGCACAGCTCCTGCTGCAAAGCTTAACAAATATGGAAGAATCGATACTACCAAGCTCGCTGTTAGAACGGTAAAAAATGCTCCAATCGGTTCTACTATACCCGAAAGAACACCACCTAAAAAAGCTCTGTTTTTCTTCATTCCTTCAGACTGAAGCGGCATGGATATGATAGCTCCTTAAGGAAAGTTTTGAATTGCTATGCCAAATGACAGCACGAATGCGCCTGCCATAGTTATTTCACTACTTTCACTCAAAAATCCGGCATAAACCACACCTACAGCCATTCCCTCAGATATATTATGCAACGTTACAGCGAGCAACATCATAGTCGTTCGACCTAATCCAACATTTATGCTCTCCGAGGTCTTGCTGTTTTGATGCAAATGTGGTATAATATGATCAAGCAACAATAAAAATAATATTCAAAACCAAAAGCCAATAACAGTAGGTATCACTGATCCCAGTTCCATTGCATGTATCAGCAAACTCCATATAGAAGCAGCCACCATTACTCCGGCAACAAATCCTGTTAGTACACGTCTGAGCTGTAATCCTAGAGAGTTTTTCATAAAGAATACACACACAGCTCCGAGCATTGTTCCAAAAAAGGGGAGCATTATTCCATAAAATACAGTCACATTCATTACTCACTCCCATCACGGTACATTTAACCTCGACAAACAACTACCGAGTTTTGATCAAATCTTTTCATTGTGAAACGGTTATTTCTACACTTTCCACCCGGAGGCACGTTCTCTCATCTCTACGAAGCGGCGATAAATGCCACCTTGTGCCATTAGGGCTTCGTGGGTTCCGCTTTGAACGATCTTTCCGCCATCGATTACCAGAATGTTATCGGCATTGCGGACGGTTTTCAGGCGATGAGCTATCATCAGAATGGTCTTTTCTTTGG
>CAZRVL010000040.1:1858-17644 GCA_964603455.1 uncultured Lachnospiraceae bacterium | reverse complement strand
GGGAGCGTAAAGCTCCCATTTTTAATTTAAAGATCAAATTTTCAGCGAAACTTCACCGCTTGAAAGATAGCGAACGTCATTTCCGACCTTCACCGCCAATCGCAACTGATCATCCACTCCGAGCACTACCGCCGAATACGGTTCGCCACCTGTCGGAATTACAGTAACTTCCATATTTGTCAAAAACATCCGTTCACGATAGTAATCAATTATGTCGGAAATCCGAAGCTTCAGGTAAAGCCGATAAAATTCTGCCGTGATCAAAGCCGCCAATCTGAGCCGCAGATCATCATTTTTCGAATCGTACAACGATTCGTATAACGAGCCCGCACGGTCGGCGATCTCCGGTGACCAACCGCCAATCGGCTGCCAAATATTTACACCAATTCCAAGAACTGCAAATGCTAATTGACCTGTTTCGAAATCGACCTGCCCTTCCGTGAGGATTCCGCAGATTTTTTTTCCGCGCAGATAGACATCGTTTACCCATTTTATGGAAGGCTTGAAAGAATCATCCAATTTTTCAATCGCTTTGCAAACAGAGACCGCCGCGACCGTCGTTATGACCTGCGCATCTGTGACCGACAAATTCGGATAAAGTAACAGCGACATATAAAGTCCGCCGTTCGGCGAGAAAAAACTTCGACCGAGCCGACCGCGCCCGGCGGATTGATGATCTGCAACGACCAAAGCCTCGCGACGTTCATTTTTGGGGTCAGCCGCGATCTCACGGCAAATTATATTTGTCGAACTAACTTCATCCAACACAAACGGTCTAATTCGTTCAAATCCTGCCGAAAGTTCGTCATTTTGACGAAGCGAAAGCTCATCAGCCAAAGCCGCCGCCGAAAATTCTGGCGATTTTTGAAGCAAATATCCGCGTTTTTGCGCCGCCTCTATCGAATAACCATCATCGCGAAGCTGAGAGATCGCTTTCCAAACCGCCGCACGACTCACACCAAGTTCGGCGGCAATGGCTTCACCCGAAATCGGCTCGGTTTCGCGTCCGAGCCGTTCGAGAACTAATTCTTTGATGTTCATTTGTTGTAAAAATTGTTGTGAAGTTGATTTATCTTCTTAACTATTTCGCGGAGATATTCGTTGATCTCATCTCCGCCTTTGTCCAAATCGGAGAATATTGCAAGTACATACGGCTTTTCATTTAGTACAATCGCTGCATCATGATACGAATCGGTGTCCCAACCATATTTGTGCAATGCACGTGTTGGCGAAACTCCGAGCGGAATTATAACCGAATGATTTGCTTTTTGCATAGATTCACGCATCACCGAACCGTATTTTTCATCCGATTCAACGAAATTCCAAATTTCCTTGAAAAGCTTGCCTGCATCACGCGCAGTCATATTGTTTCCGTTTTGAACGACCGAATTTGCGCCGACTTTTTGCGCCATCGAGTACATTGTTGTGAACCCGAACCGCTTGCGAAGCTGCTGATACGCGATGTTATCAGAATATTCGAGCGCATATTTGACAAAATCAAGATAGCTGAACTCGGTACCGTCATCCATTTCTTGAATTTTCCCTGAACCCGATTTGAACATTGTGGCTTTGTTGTAAATAACTGTCTCCGAAAGGTCGTAAGCCGAGTTCGAATATTCGATCACGGTTGTTTCGGCGATACCATCGCCGTCTTTGTCAATACGTTCGGGGGATTCGCCCTTAGCATCGAGCGAGTTTATGTAACGCTTTTCGTCGGCAGAAATCGTTTTAAGCACCGAACAGATGTACGGAGCTTTTATGACGCTCGCCGAATTGTAAACCTCGTCCTCGTTGTAGCCGAGGTGATAGCCGGTCGCCAGATCTTCGTAGTAAACGCTAACTTTGGCTAAAATGACGTCTTCGCGCTCTTTCCAACTGCCTTCGATGTACTCAATGCCTAAATCCTCAGCATTTTTCTTGGCTTCTTCTTCTAGAGTTTCCACTTTTATCCAGTTAATCTCATATTCACCGGTCTCGTTTCCGTCTTCGTCCAAAATCGGAGTTTTCAAACGCGCATACGGACAGGCAGATTCAATATATTCGACAAGTTCGTCAATAAGCTGTGCCTGTTTGCGAATATCAATTGTGTAAACTGTCGAAAACTTTGCGATATCGGCTTCGAGCGCGGTGATCTCGGCGTTCTTTTGTGCAATTTGCTCATTCAGCGCGGCAATTTCAGCCTCAAATCCCTTGCCGGAATCGGTCAATTTTGCTTCGAGTGCGGCAAGATCGGATTTTAATTTTGCGACCTCGCTCTCAAGCGCGGATTTTGACTGCGAAAGTTCAGCTTTACTCGACTCCAAAGAATCAATAGTATCACCGAGTTGTTCCCCATGCTCATCCAAACGAGCATTTTCACGTTTTGACAGCACTATCATTGTAGAACCAACCGCAACGATCAGCGCGAAAACTATGCCTAACACGGCGTATATAATATAGGTAGTTTTTTTGTTCATAATTTTAAACTTCCTGCAACAATTTGTCCGTCAATAAAAACTGCGCGAACTTTTCCTGCCAACGGATCGCCTTCTACAAGTACAAAATCCGCATCTTTTCCGACAGAAATCGACCCTACAATGTCAGAAATTCCCAAAATTTCGGCAGGATTTATGGTTATCGCACGCAAAGCTGCCTCGAAATCGAGTCCGTTCCGAACAGACATCTCGGCACACAACGGCAAAAACTGCAAAGGCGTGACCGGATGGTCGGTCGTCAGTGAAATTTTCACACCAGAATCGTATAAAATTTTCGAATTGTTTAAAGTTTGTTCGCGAAGTTCGGGCTTGCAACGGTCACAAAGATTCGGTCCGATGACCGCCGGAACACCTAATTCGGCAAGCTCGTCCGCGATCAAATGCCCTTCCGTACAGTGCAAAATGACGAATTTCAGCCCAAATTCTTCAGCGATCCGCACGGCGGTGAAAATGTCATCCGCCCGATGCGCGTGAAAATGTGCCGGAATTTCGCCGCGTATCAACGGCAAAAGCGACTCGGATTTCAGGTCAAATTCAGGCGGATCAAGTTCGTCATCCGCAGCCGCCTGTTCGATATCTTCTGCATATTTTTGCACTTTATAGAGTGACTCGCGAATGAGCGCAGCAGTCGCCATTCGGGTACTCGGCGCGAGATTTTTTGCATGATATGTCGCCTTCGGATTCTCTCCCAGTGCAAATTTTATCGCCGCAGGAGATTTTACAAGCATAGAATCTACCCGTTTTCCAACCGTTTTCAACACACAGATCTGACCGCCGATGGGGTTCGCGCTTCCCGGAGCGACCGCGGCGGTCGTGACTCCGGCGGCACGCGCCTCAGAAAAACAGCGGTCGAACGGATTTATTCCATCAATCGCACGCATCTGCGGCGTTATCGGCTCACTGTCCTCGTTCGAATCGTCACCCTCAAAATCGAGCGAATCCTCGGCGATTCCCAAATGTGTGTGCGCGTCGATAAATCCAGGCAGCAGAGTCAATCCACTGCAATCGGCAAATTCATCGGAATAGTCTGGTTTATCATTACCCAAATCGGTAATTTTTCCTTGTGTAAATTGCACAAATCCATTTGAAATCACACCGGCACGATCCATTGTATAAATTTTTAGATTAGTTAATACCATTAATTATCCTTCTTTTCGAGAAATTCAGCCGCCGAAATTGCAGCGACAGCACCGTCCGAAACCGCTGTGACGACCTGCCGAACCTTCTTAGCGCGGATGTCACCTGCCGCAAAAACGCCCGAAATCGATGTTTCCATCGAATCATTCGTCAAAATATAGCCGTTTTCGAGCGCAAGACAGTTGTAAAGTGATGTGTCCGGTTGCTGTCCGATCGCGACAAAAAGCCCATCAAGCTCAATGCTTCGACCCGAACTCAAGGTTATCCCCGAAAGTCTGCCATCAGACAGCAGCTCATTCACTGTCAAATTCAACAAAATTTCCACATTCTGACATTTTTCGAGCGATTCTTGACGCGATTTTGACGCACGAAGCGTATCACGGCGATGTATAAGGTAAACCTTTGAACAAATGCGCGACAAATATAGCGCGTCACCGACTGCGGTTTCGCCGCCGCCAACGACCGCCACAGCTTTACCCTTGTAAAATCCGCCGTCGCACACCGCGCAGTACGAAATTCCGCGACCGATAAGCTTTTCTTCGCCTGAAAGCCCCAATTTTCGGGCTTTTGCACCGCCTGCAATTATGATCGCACCGGCTTCATAAATTTTTTTCGTTGTTTTGACGAATTTTTTCTCGAAATCGACCTCGACAATACGCTCATAGAACACATTTGCGCCGCAGCTTTCTACCTGCGAAAGCATATCTGTCGCCAATTTCCACCCTTCGACTGCCCCGATTCCGGGATAATTTTCGATCTTGTCAGTCAAAATCATCTGACCGCCCGGGGCATTTCCCTCGAAAACCGCTACAGAAAGCCCGGCGCGTGCGGAATAGATAGCCGCAGAAGCGCCGGCTGGGCCGAGTCCGATAATTACAACATCAAACTTTTCCAAAATTCCTTACCTCAACTTCGTCATTTTACATGATCTCGAAATGCACAAAACTCCACAAGTAAAACACAAAAATCTCAACCGCGACGCTTTTCACGCCGCTTCTGATCGGACATTTTGTCATCGCTCGATGCCTTGAACCGACTCATCATATCTTCAAAATCGATGCTTTGTTCAGGCTTAGTGAACTCAATCGGCGGCATATTCGAACGATTTGATGGAACTTGTTCCATAATCTGCTTTATCGAAAGCGAAATGCGCCCGTTTTCATCAATTTTTGTGATCTTTGCGCGTATATCCTGCCCTTCGGTTAAGAAGTCGTGTATATCTTTCACAAATTTTGTTGACACTTCGGAGATATGTATCATGCCGCTTTTTCCGTCCGCGAATGTCACAAACGCACCGAACGGCGTGAGCTTTGTCACCTTTCCGAAGACTATCGAACCGATTTCATAGACCATAAAAATGCTCCTCAAGGGTTAATTTATCAGATCATTATAGAATATAATTTCATCAGGCAGACAGTAGCCGAGCTTTTCCTTCGCCAACGAGATGACATATTCCTTGTCAAACGGCGTGTCCAACTTATTTTGAAGTGCCTCTATCGACTCGTTCACCGCATCGATCTTGGCGTTCAACTCGTCGCGCTGCGCCGTCAGATTGTTGAATTTTATTTGAATGCTCACGTAAGTTATTATCAAAAAGACGAAAGCGAAGAAAACCGCCAGCTTTACCGGTATGCTCATTCGTATAGAGTGCATAAATTTTCTCCTCCGTTTTTGTATACAATGTGGAGCAAAGCTCCAAAAGCTTTCTGTATTCGCGTGCTTGCGACTTTTTGGCGCGACGCACCTCTAAATTCAAAACGACCTTGCAAAGCATTCGTCCGAATGTTTTTGACCATATCGTCTGAATTGAATTTCTGACCGGAATTAGAATAAAATTCCAAAATGCTCGTGCAACCGAATGCATTGCATAGTTTAGCATTCGTCCGAATTTGAGTGTCAGGACACCGAAAGTCAGCCGCCACACGGCGAATCCGACTGACGCGCCGGCGATCACGTACCAACGTGCCAAACCGAAACAAGTTTCGAAAACGAATACCGCCGTTATCGCCCCTGCCGCAATGAAAAAGAAAATATCGCCGAAAAATGCCGCGATAAGCTCGGCACGTCCCGAGAGCAACAGCCGCGGAAATCTGATAAGATCCCACAAAAGTCCACACGCCAACCCCAAGATCAGCGCATAAGCCGATGCCGCGAGCATTTCGTAAATTTTCCACGAGATCATGTGCGTTTCCCGAAAAATCGGCGTTTTGATGGGCGATCTTCGAGATAAAATATCCCGCCGATCTTTCCCGAAATCTCGATCTCGCCGGTCTCAGACGAAAGATTTAATATTTTCAGCTCCGAGCCGTCTATCGAAATTTCTCCGTTTACGCTCGATAATATTATCCCAATTTCGTCGAAATTAGTCACATCGACTATGCCTGAAATTGTGAGCTTCGTGCGGTCGCGCAGTATGATCTCTTGCTTTTTATATAAATCGTCCATAATCATCCTCCGATTTTTGAATTTGATTAATTATATTCACCAAATCGGAGAGATATTACTCACGAGATAAATTCGTACATTGAAGCGGCATCAGCCTTCGCTGTGAAGTCGCGAACATCGAGAACTTTCAGCTTTGTAGTTCGTTCGCCAAATGAAATTTCGATGACATCGCCGACCTTAACGTCATACGAAGCCTTTGCCGGTCTGCCGTTGACCGAAACGTGCGAAGAATCGCAGGCATCGTTTGCTACCGTGCGGCGTTTTATAAGCCGCGAAACCTTTAAAAATTTGTCAAGGCGCATAAAATACTCCCCTAAATCGACATACTATGATGTGAAATCTGCAAAAAACCAAGGCGGCAAACGACCGCTCAACGGGCGACCGCTTGCCGCCCGATGTCGGATCGAGTTCGCAGTTATTTGCAAATATATTGTAAATTATCTGGTAAAATTAGCCTTCGGTTTTCTCGTTGAGAGTAGCCTTGAGGGTCTTGCCGACTGTGAAAGCGAGCTTGCGCGATGCCGGAATTGTGATCTCCTCACGAGTTGCGGGGTTGATTCCCTTGCGAGCGGCGCGCTCCTTGACCTCGAATGTACCGAAACCGACGATCTGAACCTTTTCGTCAGCCTTGAGAGCCTCCTCGATCTTCGAGAAAACGGCGTTTACAGCGATCTCAGCGTCCTTCTTCTTGAGTCCGGTCGATTTAGCGACCTCATCGATCAAATTAGTCTTGTTCATTTTAATTGAATCCTTTCATTGCGTCATATTTACCTTAAAAATATCGGTATATAACAGTATACCATTTTTTTGTGAATTTATCAATACTTTCACGAAAATTTCTTTGAAAATTTCGCACCAAAAATGCTAAAATTTTTAGTGAAAAGGCAGAAATTCAGTCTTTCGCGCCAGAAATCAGTTCATCACAGTAGTCAGAGAGCAGTTTTTCGGGGTCAAGTCCCAACTCTTTGGCGCGTGCGGCGAGCGAAAACAGCTCACGCCCCAGCGTTTTTTCGTCACTTGACGATTGTGCAACACCACTCTCAATACCCATTTTTTTACATTTCCCTGCGAGCTTTGCGGCACGCATGAGCGACGGCATCGTGTGAACGACCGCGTCAAGCTCCTCGCCGGGCGACTTTATCGACTTTTCGGTGCGCTTGATTTCGTCCCAATTTTTGAGTACTTCATCCGTAGAATCTGCTTCAACATCGCCGAAAACGTGCGGATGGCGGAGGATCATCTTCTTTGACACGCCGTCAACAGCGTCAGAAAAATTGAACTTTCCCTCCTCTGCGGCGATCTGCGCGTGAAAAACGACCTGTAAAAGCAGATCGCCCAGCTCCTCGCAGAGAGCCGCGTCAGAATCTGAATCTATTGCGTCTGCAACTTCGTATGCCTCTTCGAGCAGATCACGGCGTATCGACTTGTGCGACTGCTCGCGATCCCACGGACATCCGTTCGGCGAACGCAAAATTTCCACTATTTTAATAAGATCACTTATATCGTAATTCGATTTTTTGAGAATTTCCGAGATTTTTTCGTCCATATAAAATCCTTTCAAAATTAATTGCTACCCATCGTAAAAGCAGACGAGCATTCGTTTTCCACAGCCGATAAAATAGCACAAAGCTGCTGCGAATATCGCCACTATTATCCCGAAACGCACGAACACCATAACCGCCAGCCCGACCGAAATTCCCGACCAAAGTATCCATTTTAGGCATATTTTCGGCGCGAATCCGCCCGCAAGCTCGGTGCTTTCGATAAAAACGAGCGACATACCTACCGAAACAATATAGCACAAAAATGTCGATAGCGGTGTGCCGAGCTTTCCGAGCTTAGGTATCAGTAAAACGGCAGATAAAATTTTCGTCAAAATGCCGAAAAAGGTTGCGCACAATGCAAGCTCCGAACGTCCGCAGCTCTGCAATATCGTGTTCGTCACACCGAGCAAACAGAGCAAAAACGAAGCCGGCGCGAGGATGATCAGCATTTGTGCGCCGCGTTCGGCGAGATCGTCTGCGAAGAAAAGCGACAATATCGGTTCGGCGAACGCGGCAAGTCCGACCGCACACGGTATCGAAACAGCGGCGGTCAGTTCGAATGCACGTCTGCATTTTTTCCTTGCGCCATCGATATCTTTCGCCGCAAGCAGTCCGGTCAGCTCAGGTGTCAGCGAGTAGATGACCGGGTAGATCAGCACCGGCGGCAGATTGAACATCGGCAGCGCAAGCGACGAGTAATTCCCCCAAACTGCGGCTGAAGCCGTCTGCGAAAGCCCGGCGGAATGCAGTCCGCGAGTCAAAAGAACGCCGTCGAGCAGTCCCGAAAGACTCGAAAGTCCGGAAGATGCCGCGATTGGCAGCGAACATTTCACAAGCTCTGCTAAAATTTTGTGTCTCTGATCGGAAATACCACCTTCGTCAAAATGTACAAACAAAAGCGAAATGTACAAAACGAGCAGTCCGATACCGACTCCGGCAGTCAGTCCGAATGCGGCATACGCGGCGGCGATCTCGACCGAATGCCCGACCGAAAGCGCATATTTCGCGAGTGCAAGCCCCAAAAACAGCTTTCCGAGAGCCTCCGCGACCTGCGATAGCGCGTGCGGCATGAGCATATTCATCCCCTGGAAATATCCGCGCAGTGCGGCAGACTGGCAGATCAAAAACAGTGTCGGTGCTAACGTCGCCATAGCGAACCGCGCCCTATCGACCTTCATGACCGCCGCGAACCGATCAGCACCGAGCAGCATCACAGCTGACAAAATCAAGCCGATCAGCAGAAACAAGATCAGCGTTACGTGAAATATCCGCCGTATCTGAGAAAAATTTCCATTCTGTCTCGCGCCCGAGATCATCATTGCCGAAGCGGTCGGAAGTCCCGATGTCGCGACCATGTAGAACCACGCGAAAAGCGTGTATGCCGAGTTGAAATAGCCCATCCCGACCTCGCCGATCAGCGCGGTGAGCGGAATCTTGAAAAGCAATCCGGCGACCTTCGAGATCACCGCGGCAAATACAAGAAGTAGCATTTTGAGCATATCATACCACCTTTTTGTAAAAACAAATTCGGAAGGTGCGAATAGGCATTTTAACTAAACGGCAACGTAAAAATCAAATATTATATTAACTTTCCTACCGTATATTTAACTTTTTCGATGTCCAATGTTTTAAATTCGCCGTTTTCATAGAGGATCTTTCCATCGCACATCGTCATTGAAACATCACTCTCCTGCGCCGAGAATGCGACCGTTGCATACGGATCGTACATCGGAACATTGTTCAGAGAATCGAGATCGAGCAAAATTATGTCGGCACGCTGACCTGCCGCGATCCTTCCGCAGTCGGTTCTTCCCTGCGCCGACGCGCCGTTCAGAGTAGCCATCTTGATAAATTCGGAGGTCGGGATTATGTCTGCCTTCAGATTTACGCCCTTGTGAATCAGAGCGGCGGTCTGAAGCTCACGGAGCATAGAAAGCTTGTTGTTCGAAGCCGCGCCGTCAGTTCCGAGCGCAACGTTCACGCCGCCTTCGAGCATTTTAGCGACCGGAGCGACACCGCTTGCGAGCTTCAGGTTGCTGACCGGATTGTGCGCGACCGTGACGTTGTTCTTGGCGAGCAGCTCGATGTCGCGGTCAGTCACCCAGACACAGTGCGCGGCAGTCGCGGAATATCCGTTGCCCGATGCCAAAATGCCGTTTTCGAGCAGAAATTCCACAGGTGTCAAACCGTTATTCCGCGCCATGCACTCCTCATGCTCAAGCTTCGTCTCGGAGACGTGTACCTGCATATTCAGCGCATTCTCGTGCGCAAATTCGGCGACCTCGCGGCAGTATTTAGCCTTGTTCGTGTATTCGGCGTGTACCGACATATCGACCTTTATACGCCCGTCAGCGGCGTTGTGGAAGTCCTTGAAGAGCTGCACAGCCTCGTTGAATCTCTCATCGCCGTGTATAGTCGAATCTTCGTTGAAGGACAGCAGACAGCGCGAGATGTTCGCCTTTGAACCCGAATCGAGGACGGCATTTGCGGTCTCGTCCGAGAAAAAGTACATATCCGAGAAGGATACACAGCCCGAACGCAGCATTTCTGCGATGGCAAGCTCTGTGCCGGCGCAGACCTTTTCGGGGGTCAGCTTATCCTCAGCCGGATAGATCTTCTCGTTTAGCCACCTCTGAAGTGGCAGATCCTCGCCTATTCCGCGAAATAGAGTCATAGCCGCATGGCAGTGTGTGTTGTAGAACGCCGGCATGAGCAGCTTTCCGCTACAGTCTATTTCGCGGTCGGGATCACATTCGGGGCGCGTGTCTGAGACCGATACTATGTGCTTTCCATCGACCAGAACGAATTTTCCAGCCGCGCTCGAAGAGTTATCGAGCACGAGCGCATTCTTAAAAAGTATTTTCATGTCTTCTCCAATCATATTCGTTTTTTGTACGACTTATGACAAAATAAGCCGATTAAAGGGCGATAAAGACCGCCCTTTTTATTATTTACATCAGTGGATATATTCTCTGAGGCATTTTGTGAGCTGCTCAGCAATTATCGCATGACCGCCGCGGAGCGGATGGAGCGGCTCGGCAGGAATCCAACCGTGAGAGCTTACGTAGATGACCGAATCGCCGGTTTCCTTGTTGTACTCCTCGACAAAGCCCGGAAGCACATCGTCAAACGCACCGACAAAGGGCGAGAGCACGATGATCTGCGACTTCGGATTTCTCGAACGGATGAGGTTCAGCAGGTTCTTGTATTCGGGCAGATAATTTTCGCGCATTCCACGGTCGTTCGCGCCGTGATTTATGAGTATGTAATCGCAGGACGGGTAATCGACAGGCGAATTTTCGAAGTTGTACGGATAGGCATCAGCCGTCTTCGGCACACCGCCGCAGCCGCCGTGAGTGTTTCCGACCGCGCCGTAGCCCATCATGAACGGGCGAAGGTTCAAAGCCTCAGCCGTCAGCCAGCCGTAGGTCGCGGTAACGTCATCCTGCCACGGACGGTTGTGCTGATCGTTGAACATAACGCGCACATCGTCAACAAGTACGCCCTCGGTGATCGAATCGCCGACTATCTCGATGGTCTTGCGGCAGTCATCGGGCAAAATTGCGGCATCCTCAGCCTCGTAGCCCGAAAATGCCATCTTTCCGACGATCGGCATATGCCAACGGTGCTGCTGTTCGACACCCGACTTGTAGATGCACTTTAAAATATGCTCACCGTCATCCGGAGCGGCAACGCGGAGTATAGGCGAAATTATCGATTCTACACGCGCACCGCCGTCAACGCTTATATAAACGTGTCCGAACGGCTCGTAGCTGTACTGAGTGTTGAAGAACAGATTGCAAAATCTTCCCTTGAAGGCTATCTCAAAATAAGCACCGCAGGCTGTGGCAGCCATGTACTGACCTGCCCAGTCGCCTGATCTGCCGAATCTTCCGGTGTAGCGCACTGAAGGATGATCAAAATTAAATCTCTGCATCGTAATATTTCCTTAATAATTATAATCTACAGTGACGCTTGACGCGCATACTGCGTGCATATGAGTCTTAACGACCTCGCAGTGATACTTGTCGTTGGCGTAGGTGTCGAGCTGACCGTCCTCGATATCGACCATAAGTATCAGATCATACGAACGGTTCGAGTGAAGAAAATCGATACCGACCTCAATGTGCTTTGCGCTCGGAACGTTGCCGTTCATAGAAAGCAGTACATCGCGAGCCTTTTCGCAGGCTTCTTTAGACGGTTCGTTGAGCTTGAAGCAAACGATATGTTTTATCATAAAAACATCCTCCTAAAAAATATTCAACTATATTATACGCTAAAAATACGTGTTTGTCAATAGGTATGCGAAAATTTGGCATTTCTTTGCAAAGCGTTCGATAAAGCCAAAGCCGTCGCTTTTCGCGCCGAATCGAAATATCGCCGATAAGCCAGACGAAATACATTGCGCCACCGAAATTGCCGTGCCCTCTCATCGGACAGAATCTATCCCGACCATCCGCACCATGTTTCCTTCGCGCCGTCCGCGACCGCGCAAAATCCCGAAACGATATGACCGACCCTCTCGGCTATGTCGAAACGCTCCGCGCCGTCCTAATTGAATTTTTTCAGCCGCCGATAGAATCGAATATCGACTTTATCGGTGAAATGACCACACCGTCAAACGAGAGCGGTCGCCTTTCCTGATTTCGCGCCGGAACGATTATCCGCCTGAATCCAAGCCGTACCGCTTCGGTCACGCGCTGTTCGTAATTCTGCACCGCACGGCATTCTCCGGCAAGTCCGATCTCGCCGATCGCGATAAGGTCGTCTGCTACCGGTTCGTCCTTTATAGAGCTTATCAGAGCCAATGCCACCGCAAGGTCTGCGGCAGGCTCGTCAATATGCAGTCCGCCGATGACGTTCAGATATGCGTCGTTTATCGAGAATCTGTAGCCGAGCCGCTTTTCGAGAACCGCAAGTATCAGGCACATTCGGTTGTAATCGATTCCGTTCGACATCCTTCGCGGCGATGGATATGCCGTCTGTGCGACAAGTGCCTGTACCTCGGCGATTATCGGGCGCGTTCCCTCCATCACACACACCGCGCAGTTTCCCGACACCCCTTTTGGTCTGCCTTCGAGCAGTGCCTCTGACGGATTCGTCACCTCGTCGAGTCCGCTGTCTGACATCTCAAACATTCCGATCTCGTTTGTCGAGCCGAATCGGTTCTTTATCGCACGGATTATCCTGTAAGAGCGCAGCTTCTCGCCCTCGAAGTATAAAACCGCATCGACCATGTGTTCGAGCACCTTCGGGCCAGCTATACCGCCCTCTTTGTTCACGTGTCCGACCATTATGACCGAAATCCCCTCGTTCTTCGCCTTCGAAATGAATGCCAATGCGGATTCGCGCACCTGAGTAATGCTTCCCGGCGCACTTGCAACGTGTTCATCGAACATGGTCTGTATCGAGTCAACGATGATAACATCGGGGTGTATCTTGTCTATCTGCCCCAATACCCTCGTCACGTTCGATTCGGTCAGCACATAAAGTCCCTTTCCACCGACACCGAGCCGCTTCGCACGCAGCTTTATCTGTCCCTGCGATTCCTCGCCCGATACATACAGAACACGCCGTTCGCCCTGAGCGGTCGGCGCACACAGAGAAGTCGATATTTGTAAGAGCAAAGTGGATTTTCCGATTCCCGGTTCACCTGCGAGCAGAACGACCGAGCCGTGAACGAGACCGCCGCCGAGCACTCTGTCAAGCTCACCCATTCCGGTAGTTGAGCGGATAAAATCGGGCAGCTCCAGCTTGTCAAATTCGACCGCATCCGACACATAATCGGGCGAGAGCCGCTTCACCGAACGCTGTGATACGACCGTCTCCGGGATCACATCTTCTTCACACATAGAGTTCCAAGCACCGCAGGATGGGCATTTTCCATACCATTTTGAAGTTGAATGCCCACACTCTGAGCAAACGAACATACTTTTTTGCTGTTTCATCATGCACCTCCGAAATAACTTATTGTAATAGATATTATACCATAATTTTTTGATGTTGTCAAGGCGGGAAAAAACGGAATGCCTGAGACGAACTCGGTCTGCTCCTCGTTCCGTTATGTTAAATTCGCGGTCTTCCATCGGCGAGACCGTCGGCTTCACAAGGTTTTCGCCGCGGCTCTTGAGTGCGAGGATAAGGTGCTGTGCTTTCGTGAAAAATTCGAATTTGGTAATTTCCGAAATAGATACTCTTTCTGTTCCCTCTCATCAAAGCCTTTGGACATTATAAAAGCACATCCCCGATAAGATCAATATCGGAGATGTGCTTGTTTATCCTAAATAGCGGTCAATCCTCATCCGGCTCGTCATCATCGCCCATGTCCATGTCAATATCAAGCTCAATATCGTCATCGTCCATGTCATCCATATTGTCAAATATGCCCTCACTGCCGTGAAGTTCGAGATTCGTCAAAAACTCCGCCATGCCCTTTATCGCTTCAAGCTCATCATCGCTGTACTCATCCTCTGGCTTCTCTGAATTTTTGGTATTCTCTACCTCTTTGAGAAAATCCTCGATGTCGCTGCCGAGCATCTTGTAGAACTGCGCCATAGCCTTGTCGTATAGCTCTTTCTTCTGCGATTCGTCTCTTTCGGGTATCTCATCGAGCGCGTGAGCCTTCATAAACTCCGCGCTGCCGCCGATGATCTTCGCAAGCACAGCCGCCCAGCCCTGCTTCATGTCATCAAGAAATTCATTGTACAGGGTCTCGTCCTGAAGTCTCGGCACGCTCTCCGGGCATTCCTCGTATGCGACGAATGTGACATTTCCATCGAAATCCTCCTTCGCCAATGCTTCGGGAGAGATGAGCAGTATGATCCTGCCCTTCTTCTGCGGAAATTCGAATTGCAGTAAAAGCTCCTTGTCATCCGCAAAGTCAAGCTCCTCGCCAAATTCGAAATTGTCGCGGTTTGCCGTTCCGAATTCGGGCGAACCGCCGATATGCGAATAGTTCGCAAATATCAGCTTTGCGAAATCGGGCGTGTATTCATGTACCAGCTGTGTCGCGACCTTCGAGATCTCCTCGGCATAGTCCTCACACCTCAGGTCAAGCTCGGTCGGGAGCATACTGCTCGGCTCGGACACTATCTGTATTCCGTTCTCCTCGGTGACATATCCGCCTATCGGGTCGGGATACCAACAGACCTTGAAACGCTTGTTGTCCCCCTTGTAGATCACAGGCGCGTCCTTGTCGAATATATCCATAAAGTCTGTGACCCAGAGCTGTAACAATCCCTTTTCGGGAAATTTCGGCAGCTGCTCTTTTACATTCAGCTCACCGAAGTTTATCTGCAAAACGAAATCGAGCGGCTTGTTTCGGTATTTCGGTACGGTCGAGCCGGGAGGACAATACGGTATTCCGCCGACCTTTGACGAGATGTCGGTCGTCGGAGCCGGAGTCGGTTCGAGCTTGTGTATCGGCATCAGGAAGCGTTTTATGTCGGGATAGAGCTGTGCTAAGGCTCTTTCGAAGGACGGACGGCTGTTTTCGCCGCTCACGAAGAAGGTAGCACCGAATGCACGCGGCTTGTCTGTCGGGTCTGCCGGAATGAGTCCATCGACCTCCTCAACTGCCTTGGCTTCGGTGAGTGCCCTTACGAAATCGTCCGCGTATGCTTCTATTTTGGTCTTCAGGAAGAAATAATAGGTCTCATCGCGTATCTGCACGACTGCCGAAACTAAATACGATGAGAAATAGCGCACACCGCTCGGATTCCTTCCGATATTCATTATCACGCCAGAGCCTATGTCGTATTCGTTCCATTCG
Organism: uncultured Lachnospiraceae bacterium; assembly: GCA_964603455.1. Lineage (GTDB taxonomy): Bacteria > Bacillota > Clostridia > Oscillospirales > CAG-272 > Flemingiibacterium. The sequence continues at coordinate 2,273 of CAZRVL010000040.1, read as the reverse complement.
AGCATCGAGTCGAAAAAGCTGTCGGGCGCACCCTCTCCGCTGTAATCGATCATAACGCGCAGCTCAAGCTCATGCTTCCGTCCGCTTGAGATCGGAGTCCGCGGACGATCCATAATATCCGAGAATTTCGCAAATTCGATGAATCTTCCGCGTCGAATCTCATGTGGGAAATATCCGCCGGGCAGCTTGACATTTCTAAGATAGCTACCGAAGCCGTATTTTATCGTACCCCTTAAATAGCCAAGCTCGTAATGCGTCCAATAGTTCGGATGACCCTTTGGCAGCTCATCTGACACCTGTATGCGGTCTGCACCGTAGCATTTTTTCAGCTCGTTGAACAGCTCGTGCGGAAAAGGCATCGAAGCATCGGCTTCTGCCGCACGGCAAATAAGCTTCATAGCCAGCTCCTCGGCGT
>CAZRVL010000040.1:0-1848 GCA_964603455.1 uncultured Lachnospiraceae bacterium | reverse complement strand
GCACGACCGAACGTTCGGGCGAGACATCTGTCCACGCGAGCGACACAGCCTCTTTCATATCGTCTGCCGCCGACTTGAACGGAGTGTTGCGTATGAAAAGCTCCCAGTCTGCGACCGCCTCGAAGCCGTACATCTCGATTTCGCTCGTCAGCTGTTCGAGAGATAGCCTGCCGAGCGGAGTTATGATCGAGCCGGGTATCTCCTCAGGCTCGTAGGTATCGACCGACCAGCATATGTATGCCTGCATTCCATCGCTGTCATCGGCTTTCGCGAAGGCGAGCTGCTGACGCATGAAGGTGTAGAATACCTCGCGCAGCTTGTCGAAATCGCGGTCTTCAAAATAGGTTATAAATCCGTCGGAGATAACTTCGAGCGGCTTTCCGGTGAAAGTGGCAATACGTTCGGCAAGCTCCAGCCCCTCGGCATAGAAGCCCGCACCAAGCATATTTATGTCCATCTCGCCGTTTATCGTGACTGTAGAATCATCGTTTTGAATGCAGTATAGATTCAATATCGAGAGGGCATCTACATAGATCGAATAACCGTCCGCCTCGACCGAATAGTCGATGTGATTTCCCTTGAAGAATATCGTCAGATCATCGGCAGTCGAGCGCGGAAGGTCGGGTATCCTGAACCTCAGCGCGAGATTCGTTATCTCATCCTCGGGCGCAGGCATCCATTCGAGAAAGGGGTCGATTGGAAGCGGCTCGAAAAGCGATTCTGCGGTCGGCTCGATGTTTCCGGAGAGTATCAGAGCGGCACGGCAGACGGCGCGGCGTGCGGCATCGGAGTCCTCGAAGGACACCATAGTTCCAAGCTCGCCGTTTGAAAAGGTGATGAAGGTCGAGGGATCGAGTCCCTCCTCGGTGCTGACACGTGAGAGGGTCAGCGAAATTGTCCCCGGCTCAAGCATGGGGTTTTTGAATGAGATGAATTGTTTCATTTTACTTAACACCAACAAAGCAAAAGTTGTATTTTTCCCCCTTTTTCAGCAATGGCTGCAAAAGGCAGCATGAGAATATCATGCCCGTGACCATGAACTTTTGATCTGTAAAACTCCTTTAAAAAGATCGACTTGATTTATACTATATATATTATACCACACTATTTGTATTTTTGCAATACATATCCGAAAAACAGCCTACAGCATTTTTTCGACAGCTTTCGACAAATTTACGCAAACGATAACTTCCCCATCTGAACAAGAGCCATGATTTGCGGAGTTCGATCTTAAAGCAAAAACGTTCATCTGATTTCACTCCGAATGTTTGGCGAAACGTTCATTTTTTCCTGTTGTCCATTGCCAACAGGTAGCGAAGCTTTCGGAAACCGAACAGCTCCGAATCGTGAAAATCCGATTCTTATAATTTCTTTCCTCTACACGAAGTATCACAATTCGCTCAACGAAGTAAAAGTATCGACTCAACAGGTCTGCAAACTGCAACTAAGCTCGAACAAAGCCGTGTGCCCGATTAAAATGAAAAAATCCAAGTCAAAGACTTGGATTTTTGGCGGAGAAAGAGAGATTTGAACTCTCGCGCCGGAAATTCCCGACCTACACCCTTAGCAGGGGCGCCTCTTCGGCCAACTTGAGTATTTCTCCGAATTAAAAAGTATGACCATCAAGAATGGCGGAGGGAGTGAGATTCGAACTCACGGCTCCCGAAAGAGTCACTGGTTTTCAAGACCAGCTCCTTAAACCGCTCGGACATCCCTCCGGATGGTGTTTTACGCATTTCAGACGTTCTCGCCTGCAACACATATATTATACCACATTTTTTCTCGTTTGTCAAGTACTTTTTCAAAAAAAATCGAAAAAATCATTTAAAAATTTTTATTTTGAGTATT
>CAZRVL010000039.1:0-17773 GCA_964603455.1 uncultured Lachnospiraceae bacterium | reverse complement strand
TCCGCGCTTATTGATTATACGGAAAAATTTGACCATGTGAAGCTTGATTCGATGTTTATTTCCGAGGAAGAACAGGAGCGACTCATTGAAAAAGTTCCTGCCGAACTTCGCAAGGTCATTGATGATGCGGCTGAAAATATATATAATTTCCACAAAAAGCAGCTTCAAAACTCTTGGATGACCAACGAAAACGGAAAAATAATGGGACAGATCGTCAGACCAATCGAGAAGGTCGGATTGTATGTTCCAGGCGGAACAGCAGCTTATCCGTCATCCGTCTTGATGAATGCTATACCTGCGAAGGTTGCCGGAGTCAAAAACATCAAGATTGTGACTCCCCCAAAGCCGGAAGGCATAAATCCGGCGGTAGTTTATGCGGCACGCAAGGTCGGTATAACCGAGATAATTTCTGTCGGAGGTGCGCAGGCTGTCGCGGCGTTGGCTTACGGAACCGAATCGGTCGAAAAAGTCGATAAGATCGTTGGCCCCGGAAATATTTTCGTTGCTATGGCGAAAAAACTCGTTTTTGGTACGGTCGATATTGATATGATCGCAGGTCCGAGCGAGGTATTGGTTATTGCAGATGAACGTGCCAACGCAAAATATGTCGCTGCCGATCTTATGAGCCAGGCTGAACATGATCCGATGGCGGCATCGATTTTGATAACTACTTCTAAAAAACTTGCAGAAAATGTTTGTGCTGAGATAGACAAGCAGGTCGAAAATCTAAATCGTAAGAATATAATTTGCAGCTCTATTGAAAAATACGGTTCGATAATTTTGGTCGAAAATCTAAATGAAGCGGTTGAAATCGCGAATTGTATCGCGCCGGAGCATCTTGAGCTTGCGGTCGAAAATCCGTTTGAATTGCTGACGTATGTCAAAAATGCCGGCTCGATATTCCTCGGAGATTATGCTCCGGAACCGCTCGGAGATTATTTTGCCGGACCTAACCATGTTCTTCCGACTAATGGAACAGCGAGATTTTCTTCGGCACTCGGTGTTGACAGCTTCATAAAAAAATCGAGCTATCTTTATTATGATCGAGAAAGCCTTGAAAAGATAAAGGATGAGGTCATGTCATTTGCGAATGCGGAGGGACTCGATGCGCACGCAAATTCTATCAAGGTGAGGTTCTGACTATGGAGCAATGTGTACAGAACAGTGACAGATTTATACCTAAAAAAGTAGCGGAAATAGATGAATATTCACCGAATGTAGGCTCATACAGGATAAGGCTTGATGCGAATGAATGTCCGTTTTTGCCTACTGATGAGATAATGAATGAATTTTCTGAGGCTTTGAAGCACATCGAATTTAATCGTTATCCAGATCCGCTTGCAAGTGGTCTGCTGGAAGAAATTTCAAAATCATATGGTATTCCGACAGAAGATCTGGTGGTCGGAAACGGTTCTGACGAACTTATCAGCTTGATTTGCAGCGGACTAACTGAAGCAAATGACGCTGTAACGGTAGCTTTGCCTGATTTTTCGATGTATGAGTTTTACAGTTCGCTTGCAGGAGCACGTGTAGTTCATTATTATAAGGAAGAAGATCGCGGACTTGATCTCGATAAATTATCTGTTTTTGTAAAAAACAATTGTTCGAAAATCGTTATTTTTTCAAATCCATGTAATCCCACCGGCGAATGCAGATCACGCGAAGAAATAGTGAAATTTATAAACTCAACTGATGCGCTTGTGATAGTTGATGAAGCGTATAGTGAATTTTCAAATTTAGATTCTTGCATTTTTAGTGATGCCGGAGAATTTGACAATTTGATCGTACTCAAAACTTTGTCTAAAGCATACGGCATGGCGGCAATCAGACTTGGAATCGCGGCGTCGAATCAGAAAATCATTGCCGCACTGAGAAAAATTAAGAGTCCGTACAATGTCAATTCGATAACTCAGGAATTTGCGCGGATAATGGTGCGTCATCGTGCCGAGATCGAGGAGCGTGCGCGTGCTATTTCGCGTGGAACGAAGAAAATATACGATGAAATATCGAAAATCGAATCAGAAAGCATAAAGTCGGTTCGCAGAACCGAAGCTAATTTTGTACTTGTCGAGCTTTCATCGAGCGAAATTGCGGTTAAAATCATGAAAAAATTAGCTGAGGTTGGGATAGCGATACGCTGCTTTGCTGATTCCGCGTGCGTACGTATCAGTTGCGGTACTGATTTTGAAAATAAAACTGTGATTTGTGAATTTGTGAAAATTCTCAATGAGATCGATAATCAAAGATTAAAATGAGGTGATCTGATTGAAATTCGCAAAAGTTGAAATTGAGAGAAACACACTCGAAACACAGATAAAAATGTCGCTTAGCGCAGGTGAACTAAAAAACGGACTGCATGGTTCAAGCGGCATTGGATTTTTTGACCATATGCTGAATTCATTTGCGATTCATTCGGGAATGGCTATTGAACTGAAAGCTGTTGGTGATCTTCATGTCGATTGCCATCATACTATTGAGGATGTTGGAATTTGTCTTGGAAAGTTACTTGGCAAAATTGCACAGCAAATCAAACCGTATAAACGCTACGGAACGTCGTATATACCAATGGATGAGGCCTTGGCGCGCTCGGTTATCGACATTTCAGGTCGTCCGTTCATTGTTTTACAATATGAACCGATCGCGCCGATGATAGGTGATTTTGATACGCAGATGGTCGCTGAGTTTTTCCGTGCGGTGGCATATAATATGAATGCTACGCTTCACTTGGCTGTCCTGTATGCACAAAATGACCACCACGCTGTGGAAGCATTATTCAAGGCTTTTGCACATTCGTTGGCTGATGCGGCTCAACCGATCAGTGGAGAGGAACTTTCGGCAAAAGGAATTTTGTGAGAGATGTGTGAGTATTAACATGAAAATTGGTATAATCGATTATGGAATGGGAAATCTGCACAGCGTCAAAAATGCATTCGAGTATATAGGCTGCGAGACGATAGTTTCCGCTGATCCGAAGCTGCTGGATCGTGCTGACGGCATGATATTGCCGGGAGTCGGCGCATTTCCCGATGCCATGAAATATTTAAGAGAGACAAATTTGGAATCTTACATTAAGGAAGCTTCTTTGCGTATGCCATTTATGGGGATATGTTTGGGAATGCAGCTGCTGTTTGACCGGAGCTTTGAGTTTGCTGAATGCGATGGGCTGGGACTTATTCACGGCGAAGTTGTGAAAATAGATCACAAAGATGTAAAAATACCGCACATCGGATGGAACGAACTAACTGTTGAAAATCCATCGACGTTACTTAACGGCATATCGGATGGCGATCAAGTGTACTTTGTGCATTCGTACAAAGCAATTGTGCAAAATAACGAAGATCTGATTTCGACTACTGATTACAACGGAAAAATTACCGCGATTGTGCAAAATAACAACATATTTGGCTGCCAATTTCACCCTGAAAAGAGCGGCGAAGTTGGGCTTAATATATTGAAGAATTTCAAGGAGATGTGCGGATGATAATTTTACCTGCGATAGATATTCTCGGCGGAAAGTGTGTCAGATTGACAAAAGGAAAATATGACACAGCCGAAAAGGTTGCCGCCGATCCGATTGAAACTGCCTTGGAATTTGAACGTGCCGGTGCAGAATTTATTCATATGGTAGATCTCGATGGCGCACGTTCGGGATGTCGTGTCAACAATGTAATCTATGAAAATGTTGCGAAAAAAGTCCACATTCCCATCGAGGTAGGCGGTGGTATTCGCGATATGGAAACTATTGATTATTACATTAATAAAGGCATTGCGCGAGTCATAATAGGTTCGGCTGCACTCACCGACCCGGAGCTTGTGAAACGCGCTGTTGAACGATATGGCGATAGGATAGCAGTCGGGATCGATGCGCTTGACGGAAATGTAAAAACCGCCGGATGGATCGAAGATTCCACCATGAATTATATAGAATTGGCAAAAATGATGGGGAAGATCGGCGTAAAATATTTGATTTTTACCGATATTTCGAAGGACGGAACTTTGGAAGGTCCGAATCTCTTACAGCTTTTAGAATTGCAAAAAAATGTAAATATGGAAATCATTGCAAGTGGCGGAATTAAAAATTCTGATGATATTGAAAATCTCAGCGCGATGGGACTATACGGAGCAATATGCGGAAAGTCGATATATTCCGGAAATCTTTCGCTTGAAGAAGCGATAAAGATAGGAAAAAAATCCACCTGATAGGAGAATAGTATGCTTTCTAAAAGAATAATACCCTGCCTTGACGTTAAAGACGGAAGAGTTGTAAAAGGTGTGAATTTTGTCGATCTTCGCGATGCCGGAGACCCGGTCGAATGCGCGGAATTTTACAATAAAGAAGGTGCTGACGAACTGGTATTTTTAGACATCACCGCTTCGAGTGACTGTCGAAAAACGATTACAGATGTTGTTGAACGCACCGCGAAAAAAGTATTCATGCCGTTGACTGTCGGTGGTGGAATTAGAACTGTAGAGGATTTTCGTGAAATTTTACTAGCCGGTGCCGACAAGGTTGCGGTAAATTCTTCGGCAGTTTTGCACAAAAACATAATTTCAGAGGCTGCCGACAAGTTTGGAAGCCAATGCGTTGTGCTTGCTATTGACGCGAAAAAGCGACCTGACGGTGGATATTCGGTATTTATAAATGGCGGCAGGAAAGATATGGGAATCGATGCGATCGAATGGGCGCGTGAGGGCGAACGTTTGGGCGCAGGCGAGATATTGCTGACTTCTATGGACTGTGACGGAACTAAAAACGGATTTGATGTTGAACTCACAAAAAAAGTTACCGAATCGGTCGGAATTCCGGTCATTGCGTCCGGCGGCTGTGGAAAACTTGAACACTTTTTTGACGTATTTGACAAAACGGGATGTGATGCGGCACTTGCTGCGAGCCTGTTTCATTTTCGTGAATTATCAATAGGAGATGTTAAAAAGTATTTACGTGAAAAAGGCGTTCCAGTGAGAATTTGAAGTGTCGATTTTGCAATTTGTATAAAATGACGGAGAATTTCTGATGGTTTACAATGATATTGATTTGAAAATATTTTTCAAAAAAGGCGATCTCACACCAGCTATCGTTCAGGATGCCGACAATGGTGAAGTACTCATGCTGGCATACATGAATGAGGAATCTCTGCGGTTGACGTTGGAGACCGAGACCACCTGGTTTTGGAGTCGTTCACGCCAGGAACTGTGGAATAAAGGCGCACATTCAGGGCATATTCAGCGTGTCAAGGAGATACTGTACGATTGCGATGAAGACACTATTTTGGTAAAAGTGGATCAGGTCGGAGCGGCGTGTCACACCGGAAATCGTACCTGCTTTTATCGTACACTTTTTAAGAAATGAAGAAAAATTTCAAAAATGAGGTTTTATTATGAATGACAATGTTTTAAATGAATTATATGAAGTTATTTCGGACAGAAAGGTCAATCCGGAAGAGGGTTCTTATACCTGCTATCTCTTTTCGCAGGGCATAGACAAGATACTCAAAAAGGTCGGTGAGGAATCGGCTGAGACGATCATCGCTGCAAAAAACGGTGACAATGAGGAACTTAAGATGGAAGTTTGCGATTTGGTCTATCATCTTTTGGTAATGATGAATGAACGCGGACTTGATTTGAAGGATGTATTTGCTGAACTTGACAATCGTTCAAAGAAGATCGGAAATCTGAAGAAGATGAAAGTTGTCGATCACAACACTTGATGATCGAAATAATCGTCGCACCGTTTGCGTATTCTCCGTAGAGTTGAAAGGCTTATTCCCATTTCTCCTGCGGTATCGGTCAGCGAATAGCCGGATAAGTAGTGCAAGCGTAAATATAATTTACACGGGAGCATTCTTTTTGTTTCGGGAATGCTCTCTATTAATTTGTCAATTTGAATAAGCTCTGATTTTTTGGATGAATATTCGCTTTTTAACCGAGCTTCACATTCAGGATCGACTGTATAGCGTGACGGCAGTCCGTCGTTTATGTCGATCCTGACTTTTTTTAATTCGGCTTCGAGCGATTGCAATTCTCTCAAACGCCAGCGATAATTTTCGAACAATTCATCACTTTTGGGTGATATGCACATATTCGATGCCTCTTTCATAGTCGTAAAATATTTTGGTAATAATGACGTAAAGAAACTTTTATGTTCTTTACATATTATAATTATAACATACTAATATTGTAAAATCAATACTTCCACAAAATAAAAAAGCGCACATTTTAACGAAAATGTGCGCTTTTTGCCGCAAACATATATATTGTGCATACAAATATATAAAATATGATAGATGCTGATGATGAATATCACAAGCTTTTTCGAAGCTGTTCGAATATCTTCTTTTCTTCACGTGAGATCTTGACCTGCGACAATCCCAAAATATCTGCTGTCTGCTGCTGTGACAGATCGCGAAAATATCGGAGCACAATGATCTTTCTTTGCTGCGGCGGAAGATTTTTGATCGCTTCCTTCAATGCGATCTTGTCGGTCAGCATATCGATCTCGTTTTCCTGAGTCGGCAGAATATCGCCGAGCTCTGCTCCGTCATCGCCTATCGTATCGTTTAGCGAATGACAAGGATTTCCGGAACTCAGTGCAAAAATCAACTCATCACGCTCGATTTTGCAAATTTGCGTCAGTTCGTCTATTGTTGGCTCGCGTCCGAATTTTGTCAAAAAGCATTCGCGTTCGTGCAGTATTTGGGCGTTTTGTTTTTTGGTAGTGCGGCTGATTTTTATTAGTCCGTCATCTCGAAGAAATCGGCGTATTTCTCCGATTATCAGTGGAACGGCATAGGTTGAAAATGTAGTTCCGTAGCTTGGGTCAAAGCTGCGGATAGCCTTGATCATGCCGATCGTGCCTATCTGTATCAGGTCTTCGTAGTCACAGCCATGGGTGTCTCCGCTGCCATCAATGCGGTCTCTGAAACGGTTTGCTATGCTTCGAACGAGTCCCATATTTGCGTTTACCAGCTCCGAACTTGCTTCTTCGTCGCCGTTTACTGCACGTTCGAGCAGTTTCGAATTTTGCGAAAAATCGCTGATCTGCATATGATCACCTCTTGGATTAAATATGTAAAAATCAGCAAATTTCAGTTCCGAGCTTCAGCTTCAGAACGACTGTCGTACCTTTTCCGACATATGAACGAATTTTGACCGAATCCATCAGGCTCTCCATTATTGCAAAGCCCATTCCGCTTCGTTCGCCAGTTGTATCTGTTGTGAAAAGCGGCTCACGTGCGGCTTTAATGTCGGGAATACCAATCCCACGGTCTTTTATTGATATTACTATTGAGTTATCGTCAAAATGACTAAGCTGCATTTCAACTGTGGGATTTGTGAATTTGCCCAATGGATAGGCGTGGACTATGCAGTTCGTTACCGCTTCTGAGACGGCGCATTTTACATCGGCGAGCTGCGTAACGGTCGGAGAACACTGCGCTATGAAATTAACGGCGAGTCCGCGTGCGAAGGATTCGTTTTCTGAGATCGCCGAAAAGGTGCATTTTACTTGATTTATCGACTTTGGCTTTGCTGACATTATTTTTCACTCCTTTCTATCGTCAAAAGCCGCGATGTTCCTGCGAGATCGAGTATTTTGCTGACTCCCTCGCTCGGATTTACAACGCGCAGCTCGCCGCCCAGCTCACGCGCCAACGTGAAGCGACCGAGAATAAGTCCGAGTCCCGATGAATCCATGAACGAAACCTTCGAGACATCGAGACGTATGAGTTTCGGACGGTATAGATATAGCTTTTCATCGATTTTTGCACGTATTCCGCGTGCATTGTGATGGTCTATCTCGCCTGAGATCGCTGCGTTCAGGCAACCATTCGTCAAATTGCACACAACGTTACCGCCGTATGCCTGTTCATTCCCTAAAATAATTATCACTCCTATGAATTTTTTTGCAATGCTGCTGATAATATTTTACACTATAGGCTACGAAAAAAATGTCAAAAAACAGTCGGTGGTCAAATTTTTTACTTTTTGGCAGATATGCTATTGACAAAATCGCCGCGTTGAGGTATAATTATACTGGGTTTGTATGATCACTTAAGATATAATATTGAAATAAAGTTTTCATATCGCGCCACTATTTTTATAAGGAAAATGCTCTTGCCGATGCTTGGGCTGTGGTCATATTGATGTATATTGATAAAAACGGCGATAAATGGTATCGCGGAAATCTTCACACGCACACGACACTTTCTGACGGAAGAAGAAGTCCGGAGGAGACAAAGGCGGCTTATAAGGCTGCCGGATACGATTTTCTCGCGCTGACAGATCATTGGGTGTATGGTCAAAATGATGAAAACGATCCATCCGGACTTTGCATATTGTCGGGGACTGAGTATGATTTTGGCGGTTCGGATACCTTGAACGGCGTGTTTCACATTGTCGGTGTCGGAATGGGATCAGATCCTATGGAGGTCATAGGACGTGATTCGACTGCTCAGGAGGCGATCAACGAGATCATAAAACGCGGCGGTGCTGCTGTTTTTGCGCATCCTGCTTGGTCGCTTAACACGTGTGAAATGATGGCAGGAATGAATAATTATACTATGACCGAGATATATAATTCGGTATCCGCCGCGCCCTATAACTGCCGACCGTATTCTGGCGAGGTTATCGATCAATTGGCTGTTCGCGGCTATTTTCCGCTTATTGCGGCGACCGATGACACACATTTCTGGTGCGGTGAGGAGACGCGGTCGTTTATCTATGTGAATCTGCATAAAAATACACTGAATTGCAAAAATCTTGTTTCGGCAATGCGCAACGGTGAGTTTTATGCTTCACAAGGACCACGGTTTTCCTGTCATATCGATGATGATGAATTTGTTGTCGAGTGTGAAGAAGCTGATGCGGTCGAGCGTGTGACGATATTTACGAACCGTCCTTGGGAAAATCATCGGTCGGTGCTTTCTTCCGAAAATGGACTTACCGAGGCACGCTTCAAGCTGGCTTCGGATGTTACCTTTGTTCGTGCCGAGGTCTATTCGGGCAAAAATACCGGTTGGGGACAGATATTTCCGATCTCACGCGGCTGATCGGCAAACAGATTGATTTATATTTACACAAAAGCTGTTGTGGGCTTGATGACATGACAATGATGTAATTGCTCGTAATGTCGATTTTTATCGTAAAAGCTTTGTTGGAGCGGTTATAAAAACGATCTGGTGTGTCTTACATCTGCGTTTTTCATTCGGTATCATCAAACAGAGGACATTTTGATCGTATGTGTGCTTCAGCTTGATTTTTTTGATATATGTGGGTCAAAGCCGAAGTTTTTAGCTTATCATTTTCTGATATTATACAGCACATTCAAGACGAGCCAGAGCTGACCGAACCAATTTGTGGTGTTCCATATGCCGACTCCGAGTAAATTTGATCTGCTTGCAAGCTCAAGTTTTGATCTCACCGAGCGAGCATCCTCGAACCAGACCTCATGCTTTTCTCCCGATTCGTCATAATAGCGAAACCACGGCGAAGCTGCGGTCTCGTCGAAAAATATTTCAGCCGCGAAATCGTTTGCCGTTTTTATGGCTTCGGAATTGGATATTGTTTTTGCAGGACTTCCTTCGACCCACGGGATATTCCAGTCGTAGCCGTAGTTTGGCATTCCCATGAGTATTTTGTCGCGCTCTATGACACCGGTGGCGTAATTTACTACCTGCTCGACCGACAATATCGGAGCAACTGCGCGTGGCTCGGAGTATTTATATCCCCATTCATAGGTCATCAAAAATACCGTGTCGGCAGCTTTTCCGAGCCCTTGGTAGTCTATTCCCTCATATAGCAGTCCGACCTGACCGTCCGAGGTCTTTGGTGCAAGAGACACGTCTACAATTTTATTGTGCGGTTCGAGTGCGCTTCTGAGCGTGCTTATGAAGTCTGTATAGGCTTCACGGTCGGCGGCTTTTATGTATTCGAAATCGGAATTTACGGCTTCGTAGCCTTTTACATTCATTATTTCAACGATATTTGAAATCAGCCGTTCGAGGGCTTCGTGATCATTTAGGACTGTGCTGACGCGCTCGGTAGAAAATGTTCCGTCATCACCGAGGCTTGTCAGGACGAGCATGGGCTTTGTGTTGTATTCCTTGGCTATCGCTATTAGCTTATCATCGTTTGGGGTTATCAGCGAGCCGTCCTCGCGAATCCCGTAGCTGAATATCGCAAGATATGTGAGATATGGAAGTGTTCGGCGGAGAGTCGATTCGTCTGCGAAGGTGTATACATAGCCTGTCACCGACAGTTCACCGAGCTTTTTGTCCGAATATTCGATCACGAGTGTTTGACCGGGAAATATTTTCGGGCTGCCGGACAGGGAAGGATTGTTTTTGTAAAGATCGATCACGGTCGTTTGGTAGTATGCGGCTATCGACATCAGGGTATCGCCTTCTTTTACGGTATGCACCCTTGCGTGGTAGGCTATTACTATCGACTGTCCGATACTGAGCTTTTCTGGTGAGAGACTGTTATCTGCGATCAGGCGTTCGGGCGGAATGCCGTATTTCGATGCTATCGAATAGACGGTATCACCCGGCTTTACTGTGTATATTATCATGATATATCGCGATCCTTTCCGCACGTATTTGTGCAAAAGCATACTATGCGAAAATGTTTATAAATATGCGGCAAATTCTTACATCCGCATAAAAGAAGCTTCATTCTGAGTTCACATTATTGGTTTAAAATTTTACATATGAAAAAACTTACAAAATATAAGGTCGCGCTCGCACCTATGGCAGGCGTTACCGATCATGCTTTCCGTGCGACTTGCAAGGCTCTCGGCGCGGATTACACATATACCGAAATGATCTCTGCGAAGGCGGTGCATTTCGAAGACAAAAAAACGGCGCAGCTTGGTGAGATATTTGACGGCGAAGAGCCTATCGCCGTGCAGATATTCGGAAGTGATCCGAGCATTATGGCAGAATGTGCCGAAAAGATAGTCTGCGGAACATATAAATATTGTAGAAATTCGAATCGTCCTGCGGCTGTCGATATAAATATGGGCTGTCCGGCTCCGAAGGTCGCGAACAACGGAGACGGCTCGGCACTTTTAAAATCGCCGGAACTGGCTGCCGAGATAGTCCGCGCCTGCGTAAAGGCAGTCGATATTCCGGTCACGGTCAAGATGCGTATAGGCTGGGATGAAAAGTCGATATGCGGAGTTGAATTTGCGAAAAGGATGGAGGATGCCGGTGCAGCCTCGCTCACGGTTCACGGCAGAACACGCGAGGGAAGATTTTCCGCTCCGATAAACTTCGATGAAATACGAAGGATCAAGGAGGCAGTATCTATACCTGTCATCGGGAACGGTGAGATATTTTGTGCGGCTGATGCCTTGCGTATGCTCGAAAAGACCGGATGCGATGCACTGATGATAGGTCGCGGTGCGCTCGGCGATCCGTGGATATTCAATGAAATAAAATGTGCGCTGAATGGCGAGGAGTTTATAATGCCGAGTCAAGCGGAGAGGATAGAGACTGCACTTTCCGAGCTGCGCATGAGGATCGCCGAAAAGGGTGAACGTGTTGGAATATGCGAATCGAGAAAGCTGCTCGCGTGGTATTTGAAGGGCATACGCGGTGCTGCTGCGGTTCGCGGAGTGTTAAATTCGGCTTTGACCTATAAAGAGGTCGAGAGTGCGATGCTTTCTGCACTGAACGAATAAAATTTTAAAAAGGGGAGTGACGGCTTGAAAAACGAAAATGAAGCAGAGCTTATTAAAGCAGCGGCAGACGGCGATGAATCGGCGTTTTCTGAGCTTGTCACCACCTATGAGCGGCTCGTATATACCACTGTAAAGTCGAAGGTAATATCCGCGGAGGATGCAATGGATCTTTCGCAGGAGGTATTCATAAAGATATGGCGCGCTTTGCCGAACTGGCGCGGAGACTGCAAATTTGCAACTTGGGTATACAAGATATGTATAAATGCGAGCCTTGATTTTCTCCGCCGTGCTCCCGAAATGACCGAATCGCTGTCGGGAAAGATAGATGATGACGGCGAAGAACACCCGATCGATCTTGCGGATGAGTCGATATATTCGTCTCCCGAAGGGCGGCTTGAACAGAATGAAACGACCTTTGCAGTAAGGCGAGCTATTGCGAAGCTGCCCGAAGATCAGCGTCAGGTCGTTATTCTGCGTGATATCGAGGGATATACATATGAAGAAATATCCGAAATGCTGACACTTGGAATAGGTACGGTCAAGTCGCGGCTCAACCGTGCACGGAATAAGCTCAGATCTCTTCTTGAAAATGAATTTGAAGCCGAAAAATAATTTTTTAAAAATTGGGAACAAATTTTGAAAATTAGCGTCTAATCAGATACAACGATAAAAGTGATTGAGGGAGATCGATTGAAAATTCGTAATTATAACGAGATCAGCTGTGAGGAAGTTCAGGCTCTGATCTTTGAATATATAGACGGAGAGCTTGACAGCCGCGAAGCTGCACGTATTTCCGAGCATCTTATGAGCTGTCCGAAATGTCGTAAGGAGACTGACGAATGCCGAAGTATGCTTTCCGAGATAGGAAAGCTCGAATATCCGATACCTTCCGAGCTTCACAGGAATGTCATGGCTTTGGTCGGATCTACTCCGCAGGATAAGCCTTCGAGGTTCAAAAAGCTGTTAGGCGGTGCAGGCTCATGGCGTGCGGCGATCGGAACTCTTACTGCTGCATGTGCGGTCGTTGCGATAGTTGTACTGAGTCGCGGCGGCGGATATGACACTATGTCGGCTGAGGCAGCGGATGAGCTTTACGGGAATGTCGGTGCTGCAAGCAGAGTCGATGCTTTCGGTATTTCCGAGACTGTAGGTGCGCTCAGCTTTTCTTCGCCGATGACATCTGCTGTGACTGAGGCGGTTGAATATTCAACTGTGGTACTTGAAGATGAGCCTGTGAATGAGATCGAAGAATTTGAAGATCATAAGCTTGAAAATGTTATATCATCCGATGAAACTGTCATAGACCGCACTATGATCGAAGTCGATCTGACACAGACTGCGCTCGATGCTTCGGCAGAATCTTTTGATAAGGTCATATATGATCTGGTCGAAGCCGGGACTGCGGTTATGATACTTCCGTCCGATTCGCAGGTCGGAGCGGAGGATGGCGATGAAATAAAGCTCGCAGGCTATGAGGAAAATGCATTCCGTGAGGTTTACGGTGAGGAGCTTGCTCAAAAGCTGGATGAGTATACCGAAGAGCTTGACTTGGATAAAGTCGAGTACAGTCTGTTTTGTCCAGAGGGCGAATTTGACTGCGTACTTCTTGTTTACGGTGCCCCGGATGGTATAAATTGATGATAGGATATATATGCGGTGTTGTTTTTTGCACCGCTCTTTTGTGTACAGCCTTTTCAAGGCGACTTAAACTCTGTGAGTATGATATAAAGAGCGATAAGCTGAACTCTGAGCTACGAATATTACAAATTTCAGACCTGCATGACTGCAAGTTCGGAAAAGAGCAGGAAAAGCTGATACGGCTCGTTTCCGAGGCTCGTCCGGATGTAATACTTCTCACCGGAGATATTGTCAATGACACCAACGAGCTTACCGAAAAAACGCCGATACTTTCCGATGGACATCCCGTAAAACCGCTGCTTGACGGCATAATTTCCATCGCGCCGGTATATATGGTCTATGGAAATCATGAAGCGAATATAAAGGAGATAGATGAGCTTACCGCCGAGCTTGCCGCGATGGGGATAAAGCTTATCGGACAAAAGTCGGATAGAATAGTCCTGAATGGACAGAGGATAGATATATTCGGTATAGATGATCCGCGCTTTTTCGGCGCGGGAAAGCAGAAGATGAGTCTTTTTGAACGCCTTTCGGACGATCGGACGAGGACATCTCCTGGGCTTGAAGCCTGGCGCGATGAGCTTTCACGGCTCAGACCAGACAATGAGGTCTTTTCACTGCTTTTGTCACACAGACCGGAGGAATATGAACGTTACGGCGATTTCGATCTGACGTTTTCCGGACACGCACATGGCGGACAATGGCGGATACCCTTCATACTGAATGGATTGTATGCGCCGCATCAGGGACTTTTTCCAAAGCATGCAGGCGGTGTTTATCGTCTTGACACCGGAAATATCCATATAGTTTCACGCGGCTTGTCGCTGATACGCTGTCCGCGGATATTCAACCGACCTGAGGTGTGGCTCGTCAGGTGCTTTGGAAAAAACGATTAAAATTTTATAGACTGACAAATGCTTCAACGAAGCGGAAAGGCAGCATATTTATGAAAAAACAGTTGCTTAAGATATTTGAAGATCATCTTGAACTCGGTGATGAGAGATTCTATCTCGCCTCCGGCGATTTTCACTATTTCAGGACGCTTCCGGATGGTTGGCGTTACAGAATAAAGTTGATGAAGTCCTTCGGACTTACCGCTTTGCAGACATATGTGCCGTGGAATCTTCATGAACCGAAAAAGGGTCAATTTGATTTTTCGGGTATGCTCGATCTTCATGAATTTTTGAAGATATGCGCAGAAGAGGAGATGTATGTCCTTCTTAGACCTTCACCGTATATCTGTTCCGAGTGCGATCTCGGCGGCATTCCGTCGTGGCTCATGAACGAAGATATTGCACTGCGCACATCCGATGCAGGATTTGTCGAGGCATACAAGAGCTATTTTAAACGTCTCTGTGAGGAATTTGTGCCGGAACTTTCGACAAACGGCGGTGCGGTCATAATGGTCGCTGTCGAGAATGAATACGGAAGCTTCGGAACGGATCTCGATTATTTGCGTGAAATAATTGATATATACAACGAGCAGGGCATAGATATTCCGCTGTACACTGCGGGCGGTCCGGATATGTATAAGCAGGTATTCGGTGGCTTCCCCGAGATATGGTCGGGAATGGATCTCAGAAACGGTGTTCCCGGAGCTATTGAGTCTGTAAAGAAATTCCAGCAAGGCTTTCCGCCGCTCGTTGCGGAATTTTGGGGCGGCTGCGCACAGCAGTGGGGCGGTGTTTTTCCACGTCAAACGCCTGAGACTGTTGCGAAGAATTACCGTGAGGCACTTGAAGCAGGGGCATTTGTGAATTTTTATATGTTCTGCGGAGGAACGAACTTCGGATTCTTCAATGGTGCGCTTCATGCGACCTACCGCGCCGATGTGAGAGGGGCAAGAAATCGATACATACCGTTCCTCACAAGCTACGATGTCGATGCGCCTGTAAGTGAGGACGGAACACCGACCGAAAAATATTTCGAATGCCGAAAGGTGCTTGCGGAATATCGCGGTATAGATGTAAATGAGCTTCCGAAGCTGCCAGAGCTTCCGCAAAGACAGATCCCCGAAAAGCCGATATTTACAAAGAGAGCTTCGCTGTTTGATTCGCTCGATGTTCTTGCCGAGAAGAAGGTTCGTTCGGGAAGAACGCTCAATATGGAAAAGCTCGGTCAGGATTATGGATTTATTTTATATTCCACTGTTATAAAGAAGACCGAGACTGCTGCAACCTTCAGGCTTAATATAGACGGTTTGCATGACAGAGCTGATATTTATGTCGATAGAAAATATCTCGGAACATATTATCGTGACCGTGACAACGAACCGATCGAATTTAAGATAGAGGAGGATGTGAAGCTCGATATTTTGGTCGAGAACATGGGGCGCATAAACTACGGATATGCGATGCTCGATGATCTCAAGGGGATACTCGGTTCGGTAAGGCTCGATGTCATATATCCGAATGGAAGCAGAATGTACAATCAGGGCATTTTGACCAATTTTGACATATACACGCTTCCGATGAAGCCTGAGACGGTCTCGGCGGCATTGAAAAAAGCTTCTGACGGTTCGGGAGCTTGCTTCTTTGGCGGCAGCTTTAAGGCTGAGGCAGGGAAAGACGCTTATTTGCGTTTCAGAGTCGATCGTGCTACAAAGGGCTTTGTTATCATAAACGGCTTCAATATCGGACGCTATTTCGCTATCGGACCGCAGGATACCTTATATGTGCCCGGTTCGCTTCTAAAGGAAGAGAATACCATAGAGATATTTGAGCTTTATCCCGAAGCCGAAGCTCCCGAGCTTGTGTTTGCACCTGCTGCCGAGCTTGATTCGATAAAGCAGAATGCCGAGCTTGTCCTGGCGGCAAGAGCTTAAGAATGAATTTGCAGCGGCATATTCGCTTTTTTGTGTATAATTGCACTTGACAAACCGTTCAATATGGGGTATAATATTAATGAGAATAAGTGCAAGAGCCTTGGAAAACGATTGAACTCATATTTGACATAAATGCTTTTTCCGAGGTGAACCAAGCTCCGACACGGAGCAGAAAGGAAGCTTTTGCTTTGCGGTATTGCCGCACGGCAAAACTAATGGAAATAAATATGACTGAAACCCGTAAAAAAGAGCTTCTCACAAAGGCGTATGAAATACGCCGCGGAGCTTTGACTGCCGTATACAATGCGGCGAGCGGACATCCCGGCGGATCTCTTTCCATCGCCGAGATACTCTCCTATCTCTATTTTGAAGAGATGAATATAGATCCTGCCGATCCCCAAAAGGCTGATCGCGACCGTTTTGTGCTTTCAAAGGGTCATGCTGCACCCGGTCTGTATGCTGCCCTTGCGCTTCGCGGATATTTCTCGATGGATGAGCTTGAAAATCTTCGCCAGATCGACAGCATTCTTCAGGGACATCCCGATATGAAGCACATCCCCGGCATAGATATGAGCACAGGCTCGCTTGGACTCGGAATCTCCGCTGCAAGCGGAATGGCTCTTGCGGCTAAATATCGCAAGGAGGATTATCGTGTATGGTCGATAATCGGTGACGGTGAATCCGAAGAAGGTCAGGTATGGGAGGCTGCTATGTTCGCAGCTCACTACAAGCTTGACAATCTTGCGGTATTCGTAGATTGGAACGGTCTTCAGATCGACGGTCCTGTTTCCGAGGTCATGAATCCCACTCCGCTCGATGAAAAGTTCCGTGCATTCGGTTGGAATGTCGTATCTATAGATGCGCACGATCTTGATGCTATCGAAGCGGCTGTTGCGATAGCAAAGGCTACAAAGGGCAAGCCGACTGCGATAATTGCAAAGAGCGTCAAGGGCAAGGGCGTTTCGTATATGGAAAATGATGTCAACTGGCACGGCGCAGCTCCGAAGAAGGAACAGTATGAGATAGGTCTTGCAGAGCTCAACAAGGCTCTTGCAGAGCTTGCGTGAAAGGAAGGATTCGAAAATGGCAGATAAAATAGCTACTCGTGAAGCATACGGCGCGGCTCTGGCTGAATTCGGCGATAAGTATGAAAATCTTGTCGTACTCGATGCAGACCTTGCAGCTGCTACAAAGACCGGTACTTTTAAGAAAAAATTCCCGGATCGTTTCTTCGACTGCGGTATAGCTGAGGGAAATATGATGGTCGTTGCAGCCGGAATGGCGGCATCCGGTCTCATTCCGTTCGCTTCGTCTTTTGCGATGTTCGCAGCAGGACGTGCATTTGAGCAGGTCAGAAACGCTATCGGTTATCCCCACCTCAATGTCAAGATCGGTGCTACTCATGCCGGCATTTCGGTCGGCGAGGATGGTGCTACTCACCAGTGCCTCGAAGATTTTGCGACTATGCGTTCTATCCCCGGAATGGTCGTGATGCAGCCGGCTGATGCTGTTGAGGCACGCGCTATGGTCGAGGCTGCTATAAAATATGAAGGTCCGTGCTATATGCGCTTTGGACGCTTCGCAGTTCCGGTCATAAACGACAAGGAGACATACAAGATCGAGATGGGCAA
>CAZRVL010000038.1:0-18451 GCA_964603455.1 uncultured Lachnospiraceae bacterium | reverse complement strand
GTCCATAATCATCCCATGTTATACTATTTAAAAAGAAACATGGTTTATCATCTCCAAGTTGATCAACATAAATCGTATACCTATTGCTATTTATGTCTTTACGCTCAAATGAGAAACCTGTTCCTGGTTTTATAATAAAATGGGGACTATCATCTATATAATCTTCTATGGCAAGTTCGCAATTATCCCTATTTAGCAAGGGATTAATCTCTTGCACATATTGCACTATCTCTTCAGGAGACGACCGAACAAATGGAGAAACACATGCTTCAACAAACTTTATGAAGTGTACTGTATCGCCTACCAACAAATTGAATCGTTGTTCAAAAGTATATGTAAGATCCCAATCATCATTATTAAGCAAATGCTGCCTTGCATCAGCTTCCGCATTCTTGAAACGAGGGTCTTCTGAAGGCATTGCAGGAAGATCCCATATCATTTTCAAGAAATCAACAATATTTTGATCTTCATAATTACCTCCTTGAAATACCCCCATGAAATCTGCATGAGACATAATCTTATCAAATATAGTGCGTCTCGTCTCAGCAGAAATTTTAATCTGTTTATTTTGATTTACCATTGTGATTATATCATTAATTACATTTTTCCCTTCCTAATAATGCTCATCGAGGTTATCATCCAATATGCAATCATAAACAAAACACATTTGGCAAACTCATCTTATTGAGGTTTATAGCCTCCGATTGCAACACGCTCACCTTGAGCACTTGGCATAATTGTTATAGAATTTGTTTTATTCATAAATATTCAGTTCGGAGAATAGTAGGCAATACAAAAAACATGTTAATGTGGGAAACTCAATCCAGTCCCATTCCATCCATCAGAAAGTTCTTAAGACTAAGAATCCTGATACCGTCTTCATTGTATCCAGACAAATATCTGTCAGCTACAATTATTACTTTTTGAAATCCGTCCTTGATTTGTAAAAGTGAAGCCTGTTCCTGCTCCACCTTTTTCCTATCTGGTAACGCATAGGCGGATTGGATATACATTCTTTCCGGTCCTTGATTACATACAAAATCCACTTCTAACTGCATCCTTTGGCTACGACCTTCAACATCTTTTGTATTCTGCGTCACAACCCCCACATCCACAGTGTATCCATGAAGACAAAGTTCATTATAAACCATATTTTCCATCAAATGAGTCTTCTCTACCTGACGAAAACCAATGCGTGCATTCCTTAGGCCCAAATCTTCGAAATAGTATTTATGAGGCGTATCAATATACTTTCGTCCCTTTACATCATATCGTACCGCTTTTCTAATCAAAAATGAGTCCTCCAAAATCTCCAAATACTGCTTGATAGTATTCTTGCCAACTCCTATACCCTTAACCGTTTTGAACGTATTCTCTATTTTCGTCGGGTTTGTAAGTCCTCCTATGCCGGAAGCCACCACGTCAATTAGTTCTCCCATTACATCACTGCCTCTGATGTGGTAGCGTTCCTGGATATCCGTCAGGTATGTCTTCTCGAATAGACCTTTCAGATATGATTCCTTCTCCTTCACATCGGAGTACAGGCAAACCATTGGCAAACCTCCGTATGTCATATATTGGTCTAATGCTTCCTCAAAAGTCATTTCAGGATGGACACCGACAAACTCACTCATTGATAAAGGTGTAATATGAATTTCATGACCACGACCACGGAACTCCGTTATCACATCCTTCGAGAGAAACCGTGAATTGCTTCCAGTCACATACACATCCACATTCTTGATTTTGAGGTATGAATTCAACACATCCTCAAACTCCGGCACCAACTGCACCTCGTCCAACATCACATAGTACCATTCCTCCTGAGGAACATCACCGAAAGCCTTATATTCCACAATCTGGGAGTCAATCCATTCTAACAAAGCATCCGGATCCCTTAATCTCTTGTTTCTTCGATTTTCCAGATCCAGCATTATTATATGAGCCTCCCTCACTCCACAATCAAGCAAGTGTTGTCTGAAAAGATTCATCAGCAAATACGACTTACCACACCTTCGGATGCCAGTCACGACCTTGATCATTCCATTATGCTTGCTTCTAATGAGCCTTTCAAGATGAATATTACGCTTTATCTCCATATTGTATATATCTTTATGCCATAATTGCGTATTTACGCATTTTTGTTCTACAAAAGTAGCTTTTTTATTTTATTCCACCAAACTTTCATACAATCAATATTACTTTTGAATACAATCATGAATAACTAATACGACTTTACTGGCAAAAAGAAAAAATGCCTTTCTTTTTGGTATGCAAACAAAATGGTTTAGTTTAGAACTTGATTAGATATACAAAAACCAAACTAAACCTATTTATGAAGGCTTTTGGCAATTTTAGAATTAATACCAAACCTAACTTTCAATCCGAGGAACAAGCAGGACAAGAGGATGAGGGACAAATGGTGTCCCCGACATTTCAGTGTAGTTTTTTTGAAATGGTTTTATTGTTTTTCTTTCTTTTGGTATGCGAATTTTTGTCCCTCGTTTGTTCCACGAAGGCAATAATATCTACATTATCCAAAAATCATTTACCACATACAATTCTTGACTAGCACGAGTCATAGCTGTATATATCCATTGATAAACATAAGGTTTTTCTATACCAGGCAAGTTGCGAGGAATATCCAAATAAACATGCTTCCATTCTCCACCTTGAGCCTTATGACATGTTACCGAATACCCAAAAACAGCACGTAACGCATTTAAATAAGGGTCCTTCATCATCATTTCATTGAATAAAGGAGTTCGTTGCTTGATACCCTTTTCTTTCATTCTGAGATAAAAGTCCACCAACAATTCCTTTTGCTGAGCCTGGGTTAGATTCGTTTGATTATGATAAAGAATCTCTGCTATCAACAATTGAGAATAAGTCCTTTGTGTAAAAAGTTCTTTAACTGTAATATTCAAGAAAGTAAGCCCAGCCCTTTTTTCTTTAGTCATAACATCTGTAACAATAACCTGATCACCGTTCATTAACGATGAAATATAATTATTTTGCGTAACTATCAATAAATCGCCTACAGATAATTCATAAGAATGTATGCCAAAAGCGGGACGTAGAATTTGTGTAAGCATATCACACTGCTTATTTGAAAACCCTAATAAAGTTGCATTATTATAATTGTTCTCTTTTACACACTTAATATATAAATTAACTAATTCTGCCTGACTATCAACTATATGAATATTCTTATAATTACGAAAAGGGAATTTAGCCCATTTCCAAGGTTGAGGACAAGCGTATAAATGACGAATCTTCTGTGCCGACAGTACTATATCATTACCTTTTTTCTGACGCATCACTTCGGTCAATTCAAATTCTTCGGCAACCAGACCAAAATTCTCTTTAAAGTAAGAGACAGAAAGAGCCGGTGAAAATTTTTGATTAACAGGAGGAAGTTGGCAAGCATCACCAATAAAAACAAATTTACCATTTGGATTATACTTCAATAAATCACTTAACAATCTTCCACTTCCAAACACTGCTTGAGTGACAGTTTTGTCTTCTCTATCGGGAATCATGGAAGCTTCATCTACCAAATAATATATTTCTTTATTAGTTTTAATAGTTTCATGTGAAAACTGTAACAATAACTGACCACATGAATCCATTCCTGTCTTTTCTCTTGTAGTTACTAAATCCTCCATATCTTGATTCAAGCCTTTATATATATAAATCAATCCATGTACAGTTTTTGCTTCTTTTCTTGTAATATTAGACAGTATTTTTGCAGCCCGACCTGTTGATGCCAACAATACACATGGCAGGTTTCTTTTGTCCAATTCGTGAATTAAGCATTTCATCATAGTGGTCTTTCCTGTACCAGCATACCCCTTGAGTATAAATACTTGAATCAATTTATTACTTATAAACTCTACCAAGTGATTTAATGCATGCTGTTGATGAGCTGTTAATTTTATATACTTTTCATTCATAATATCTGAATCTTTCAAATTGGAAAATCACTTTACCTTTTCTAATCTATAATCAGCAATACCATAAAGACTGAATCTACCAATAAGACAACAATGACAGCTATATGGACAAGCTAGTCTATGAAGAACGATGCAGCAGTTGGTAAACGTGCATCCTTTTTGTCTTGTCCTGTTTGCATCACATTCCTTTTATCATATCCTCATTCTTTGCCAATTATAATCAACAGCAAAGGTACAACTGTTATTCCAACAATCAACCAAAAATAGTTGATAATAAGAATCCAACCGTTTTTAGATTCGGAAAGGGTTATCCATTCTGTTGCAACAGTCGTTACCATTTTTGTCTGTAAAATCAGTAATAACGGGTATCTTCTTGTAGGCTTTATCCTCACGTTTAATCTTCTCGGCATCCACGACAATCTCACTGTGAAAAATCGTATGTTCGATACGTTCGTTAATGTTGTCAGATACCGAATCGACAAACACACCCTGTATTAAGCCAGGAATCTTGCTGGACTGAAATCCCAGACACACGGCAACCTTGTTGCTTCGTTCGGTAGCTATAAGGTTGTCTATCCCCTTGAAATATCTCATCGGTAGTTCATCTATAATAATTTACAACTTCTGCATTCCCTTCTTATTGATGAGCTTCACAATACGGGAGTTATACAGATATTCTAATGGAAGATACTCTATGAGATACGATTATTTGGACAAACGTTTGTATGGGTATCTAGTCTTAATCCTTATTCTAATGGAAGATACTCTATGAGATAATCTAATCTACAATTAATTTTATTTTTTTTTAAATGTCTTAATCCTTATTCTAATGGAAGATACTCTATGAGATCTATGAGGATTATCTAACACAATGCAACTTAGTGTCTTAATCCTTATTCTAATGGAAGATACTCTATGAGGACTTCAATCTACACGCTCGAATATATCTGAAAGCGTCTTAATCCTTATTCTAATGGAAGATACTCTATGAGATTTAGATAATTTTGTATCCGCATACTTAGCTATTGTCTTAATCCTTATTCTAATGGAAGATACTCTATGAGCTTTCATTCCACTTTCACAAGATTCTTCATTGGGAGTCTTAATCCTTATTCTAATGGAAGATACTCTATGAGACATTTAACAAATAAAATTTGGGATATTATAAAATGTCTTAATCCTTATTCTAATGGAAGATACTCTATGAGTGAGGATGTTCAGTAAATCTAGTGCTTGAGTAAA
This sequence comes from uncultured Lachnospiraceae bacterium, assembly GCA_964603455.1. Lineage (GTDB taxonomy): Bacteria > Bacillota > Clostridia > Oscillospirales > CAG-272 > Flemingiibacterium. The sequence goes on along the minus strand of CAZRVL010000038.1, from coordinate 13,253 downwards.
AGGTCTTAATCCTTATTCTAATGGAAGATACTCTATGAGAAGACTAACAAGCTCTTCTTCACCTATGGTGCAAAGGTCTTAATCCTTATTCTAATGGAAGATACTCTATGAGATGCAAAAAAGTGGTCAGAGAAGTCTAGAAGAGCTTTGTCTTAATCCTTATTCTAATGGAAGATACTCTATGAGCCAAAAAATATGATGATATATAATTTAGCGGAAGAAGTCTTAATCCTTATTCTAATGGAAGATACTCTATGAGAAAAATAACAAATTTATATAAGATAAAATTGATAGTCTTAATCCTTATTCTAATGGAAGATACTCTATGAGGGCAAATTTTATATTATACTAATAATAAGATTATTGTAACTTTTTCTGTTTATCATTTTAAAAAAAATATACAAAACTATAGCATTTTTTGAGGGATGCAAAGTTAGTAATATTTCAAAGAACTTGTATAAATTTTTTCATATATTATATAACATAAAAAGAATCAAGCATATAGATAATTATTAAAAGAATAAAGTACTTTTTGTTCGCATAATAATATCTACATCTATATTTTTTCCTATTATTTTCATTGATTTTAATAAATCTGTAGAAACTGGCACTATCAAAATACTGTCTTTATTTTCGTAATAAGATTGGACTTCAGCTAAATCGGAACGTATCTGTTCGTATTTATCCGGAGATAAATCCGCTAGAAAAATTGATCTCTGTATTCTAAAACACCCATTCTTTAAAAGATATTTAGAGACAAGACGACGAACTTTATTACTTTCAATATCATACATTACAAAAAATAACATATCAGTACTTTTTCTCTTTACATTATCTACAATTCCAAATATATTCTTTATGCGTTCATCAAGCGTATTCATATCGTCCCATTCGATATTACTTTCTGCCACCATTTTTGAGCCGCTTATTCCTGCTTGTTTTATCTTCGATATTTTTTGTAAAAAAGTAAGCTCGGTTTTAGATTTAGCCATAATTAACTAATGAGTAAATAAAACTGTCAACCAAATCTTTCATTAATTTATTAAAATCGGCAGATGTTCCGCAACGAGGTGATTGCACCGCAGTAAAACCATTTTTCCCGTAAAAAAGATTTATTTCTGCCATTTTTAGATTCATTTTAAATCGGAGTTTTTTTCCATACTGAATATTTTTAATTTCGTACAAATGTACGCCTGTACTCTCTACATACGCTCTGAGAGAATCTATTATTTCATCCAATTGATGAGGCACATAGGGTTCTGGTTTTATCCCTTTTGATACTTGAGGATGCAATAACGATTTTATTTTTAGTATAACATCTAAATCAGGATCTTTATCAACATCTTTATTAAGAGATTCATTTTTTATATCTTGCTCTAAAGAATATTTTAATTCATAGAGTGCATTTGCATTACTTTCATTATCTATATATGCCTTTATATCTATTTTTTCTGCATCCGGATTATAATAAGCATCCTTATCTACGCTCACAAAACACGCTCTACACACATCATTTGTTTTTCCGTCCAGAACTTGTTCTAAGTTATATTGCAGAGAGAATTCTTTTACAAAAACTTTATAAAAAAGAGAGTAGATTCCGGCGTCATAACATCTGTCCTTCAATTGAAATAAAATTTTTAATCCATCTTCTCCTGGTGAAACAAAGCATAAAACAACTCTTTTATCGTTTTGGATGATATTACGTACCTTCTGAATATCCAACCCTTTATCACTTATATGATCGATATCTACAATAAAGCAATCTGTGTATGCAAAATTTTCCGTTCTTCTAAAGGGAGGATTAAACGTACTGCAAACAACATAAGGAAGTTGTCGTTTTAAATTTGAGTATTGCTTTAAATCCAAATTACGGATAATTCTCAATTGCTTTATCTTAGATAAAATCTCAGGTTTGGGATTACGTAAACTATGGTAAAGATAATCTACCTTTACTCTCTTTAGTTCATCTGTAGGACTTAATAAATTACTACCGACCGACAACATATTACATGTATTTTTTAAACATCTGGGCTAAAGATTGTGTATACAATTGTATTTGGGTAATACGAGAACGAGACACTCCTTTTTGAGTAATAACCTCTTCTAAATAATCATTTATCGATTGAATAATTACTCTACGCCCCAATCCTTCCAGCCAATATGAACCATCTTCTCGTACAGAATAATAATCATCTGTTATTACATCTTGAGAAACCAATCCATATACAACATAATCAACCCACACTCTATATAGTTCTATAATATCGTAAACCAATACAGGCCTATTATAATCATCCCTATGAAAAATTCCAACATATGGATCTATTCCTGCTTTAATCAATGCTCCTTCTATTTTCCCATAGAGTAATCCATAACCATAGTTAAGCATTGCATTTACAATATCCAGAGCCGGATGCTGAGTTCGTGATGCAAAACGATACTTTTCTGCAATAAAATAATTTAACGTTTCAAAATAAATTTTTGAAGATACTCCCTCCCAACCTCTTAATTGAGAAGCTATATCAGATACTACATCGCCATTTAATTTTGATATTTTAATTCTATAATCTTCTAATCTAGAAATATTTTTAGCCCTAATTTTATCTACGGCTTCATCCTCTGTTTTCATCATTAATAATAGAGCCTGCTGATTCTCTATTTTTTTTGAAATAACATCTTTTATCCACCCTAAGGCATCTTTTGAAAAGGTAAAATTCAATTGTCCTTTTCTTATTGTAGAAATAGAACCATATTTTGGACTCCATACTCTGCCAATCGGATTTCCAGTTTTATCTAAAAACAGTATTTCTATTTCATTTTCTATAGCCAATAAAACTGCATCACTCGTTATTTGTGCTCCTTTACCAATATGTATACATTTTATTCCATCAACAGGAATTCTCTGCTTGCCATCTTTATGTTTTATTATAAACCCATCATTATCCCTATTCAATGACGTACCAAACGTATTAAGTACAAGTTCCATAGTCTGCGCTTTTCAAAAAAATTATAAAATAATTTATAACACTAACGTACTTGAGCTATTTTATAGATTTTCACTGCGTATATTGTCTAAATCTCTCAAATTCAAAGATAACTTCACCTTTTCTACCTGGAGTTTCATTCATGACCACCCGCTTAGATGTTGATGCAATGCACGGTATGCCATTCTCTTGCAAACGACCAACCAAAGCAAATGTAAAGGTAAGTTCTCCCATTAAATGTACCGTCACATTTTTATCTTTGGCAAGATTTAAAATCTTTTGCAGATATTCATCGGCCAATACAGATATATAATGTTCATCTGCAATCTCATCAATATCTGGAAATGGAATATCCATAATATCGCCATAAATACAGGCTGCCTCTCTTTGTTTTTTGTTCCATTGGGAATATGGATGATTAGATAGATTTATAAACAACCTGTCTTTCTTCTTTGGATTAGTAAAACTAACCTCATTTTTTGCATTAATCAGCTTAGATTCAAAAATATTAATGCATTTTTCTATATTACATTTTATTCGTTGAGGAGTAAGCGGCATTGGCCTTGATCTCATGCCGGCATGATTATAATCATTTCTAACTTTTGATAAGTTATTGAAAGCATTTATAAATTCAGAATCAGAAAACAAAGTATCGTTTAGTATTTTCTCAATACATCCGGCTTGCATACTCCTTTCTTGTTCTACCGTACTGAGTTTCCAACCAGATTTTGCTATGTTATTAAACTTAATTGTAAATGCAGAAGTAACCAAACTTCTTTGATTCACATCATCGACTCTTAGATCATGTCTTAAACATATATAGCTAATAACAAACTCTTGTAATATTGTTGCAGATTGTTGCAACAAACCATTTTTATAGCACCATACGGCAGAATAAAATCCGTTTATAATATTTTCTTCTTTATCAAAAAAGTTCATTGATTCCTTTATCTTGTTAAATACAGGAGCCAATGGAGAAATTATTATAGTATCCAGCTTATCTGAAATATTTTTTAATTTCTTAAAATTTTCAGATTTGATAATACTCATTCCTCTACAAGTCTGACGTTCACTAACAACATCATTCAAATATTTTACAAATTCTCTTAAGTTTTTTGCTTCGGCATTAGTACCTTGAGTATTTGCCAATATCGGCTTTAATTCTTTATCGCATAAATATTTTAACTTATCAATATTTCCACTATCCAAAAACTGCCCTGCAGCATAAGTCCAATCTTGCAAAATTGATAAAGGTAATAAATCTATTATTAAAGCCTCGTTTGTTGCTTTATTCCTTGATTCATAATTTCCGTATGTAATACTTTTAACCAAAGCTCCCTTTAAAAATTTGGAATAATTTATCAATGCCATTACCAGCATTGGCAAATAACGGAAACCATGTGTCAAATCAAAATACAATTCATCATCATCTTGCAATACGCTAAATACTCGCTCAAAAATATCCCATATCTCATCGGCTGTATTTCCATCCGGAAGATTTACAATAGTGTTTACATTAAATGGAAGATCCATTTTTTTCAGTCGCGAACAAAGTCCTTCACATTTAATAAATTCACCGGTATTTTTATCTTTATGACCGTTATCGCACCAATTGTTTTTTTCTGCACCTGCCGTCAACAATATGTAAGCAGTATCTGTATTGCTCCACTCCCCCTGTTTACGTAGATAATCAAGAGTTGCTTCTTGAATAAAGCGTACCGGTGAAGATTTATAATCACTCTTCACATAAATACACTCTCCATAATTTGTAAAACCGAGGACTGATATAAATACTTTTCTTCCCATATACAATAATAAATACGTTATATTTCTTTAATAATTCATCTATCATTTATAATGGTAGCTCTATGCAATCTGTTAATAATGCCTATTATGCATTTATCTTATCTAACTCTATTTCCAGTAAAAGGAATAGAGCTTTATCTACCTCTAATCCTAAATGTTGGTCCTTTAATGAAAAATTTAGAATACCATGCTCCTCACATTTAGCTTTGGCCATCTCGCTCATTTGATGATATGTTATAAAAATTCCTTTGCTCCCAGTTCCGCCATATGCCTTTATAACACTTCTAAATTTGTCAATATCAGTTGTATTAAATATTTGAGTCTTACACTCAACAAACAATATTTTATTACCGACATTTACTATAATGTCAACTTCGTTTTTATCTTGATTTTTTTTAAACGGGAACTTACAATTTAAACATATTTCTTTTGCATATTTCCAACCAGATAACATAGATGCCACCTTAGCTTCAAACCAGCCGGCATTAAATACAAGTTCCATCACATGAGGAGAGTGTAAAATATGCTTATATTCTTTTTTATTATTATCATTTTTGAAACATATCTCTACTCTACATAGATTTTTATCCCATTTAACATAAGAGTTACCATCTTCGAATATACCGCTCTTTTCTTTTAAATTTTGTTGCTGCTTTTTAGTTAAAATTGTTGTAAGTTTATTAAAATCACGGATATTGTGTAATCTAATTTTCTCAACACTTGATATAACAGTTAAATCTTCTGCAGTATATTCTGTGAATGGGGTATAATTATTCTCCAATGAATTTCCATACAGTCTAAATAGCACATGCATATCAAACTCAAAATCAGATGTTTTATCCATGGTTTTATAATTCCACAGTATATTATTCTGATCCATATAAATAACTGCAGCATTATCAAACTTATCAAATACAACTCCAAACCAATGAGACCATGATTTTAATCCACTTGTTATATTTACAGTAACCTCATCATTAATGAACCGGTTGGCCAACTTCTCTGCACAATCTCTTATCTCTGTAGGAGATGTAACGTCCAACAATATTTTCTCACTGAGTAATGGTATCTCAGCCAGCAGCTTGCTTAGTGCATTGTTACTATAACTGTTATCTGAATATATATATACTACCTTATGAGGCATTGTTGCAATAACGCCATTATATACAGGAGCCGGTTGGCTACCTACCAATGTAATATGTACTTTACTCATATCATTAAACCGAGTGTCTTTATAAATTCTTTAGCAATTTACTTACAAAATCATCTCCTAATAACAAGCTTAAATCTTTCCACTTATTACGCTTGCTTTTCCAATCTGCTTTATCTCTTTTTTTCAAAGAACTATATAGAGAGACTATTTTCTCACAAAGAACGCTCTCTTCTTCCTTTGACAATGATTCACGTTTATTTATCTCCATCCATTTCTTCAAATTGTAAAACAAAGTAGGCAGTTTCTCCATGTTGGCAATCTTTTCAGAAAGAGGTACACTATTTTTCAATTTACGCTCTTCTTCGGCTATACGTTTTGCAGTATTTATAAATTCCTGCTTTTCCATCGATTCTATCTTTGATTTAGCATTAGCTATAAGATCTTTTAATTCATCCGACTTATCAGGGAATACGGCTCTGGCTTTTTCTGCAAATGAAACTACATCTTCCCATTTTTCATTATCATGCGCCTGCTTTGCTTGTACAAAATATTTATTATACTCTTCCGTTCGTTTTTTTAATTCCTGCTCCTTCTTCTCTCTTTCATCGCGCTCTAATTTCTCTTTTAATTCCTGTTCTTTTTGCTTAGCTTCTCGCTCTGCAAGTGCTCTTTGTTTCTTCTCTTGTAAAGCTTTATATTCCTCTTCACTCAACACAGAAATCCTAATAAATCCCATCAAATCAAAATGATTATCCCAAACTGCTATTTTACGAGATTTTGCAGACTTGGCTATTTTTCCTGTAATATCACAACCAAAACTTAAAGTTTTAGTACCCTTTGATTGTATTGATGATATAGAATAATCATCAAACTGCCAATCACCTGTTATAGAATGAAAGCCTGAACCGGCAGACATTTTAAGTATACATGATTTATTATCAGATGGAATCTGAGCAAGAATACGGTCGATAGATTCAATGATTTTATATGTATTATCTGCCTGATTATATTTTCTAAAAAATAATTTTTCTTTAGATAGATAGTCTTGGGTATGTTTATTTACAATTTTAAACAGAGTTGTTATATTTTCTAAAATTCGCTGTTTTTCAACTTCATACTCATGTTTTCCTTTTCTCTTAAAAGCATCAAAAGCTTTGGTGGAAAACATAATAGAAGCATAGCCTTGTTGCTGCGGCATAATACACTCATAAATTGTATTGAATCCTGATCTTTTAAATTTATAATCGGTATTCTTCGAAGCATGTTTCCAACCACCTTCGTCTTTTGTTTGCAAATTGAATATTTTAGTATTAACAAGAGCTGTGTTTTCAAATTCGGCATCGGCAAACTTTATAAAGCGCATAAATTCATCACCTTCATTGGAAGATCCAAAAACCAACTTCTCATCCTTCTCATTTTTACGTAATGATTTAAAAAGAATAGATCGCACAGCACCTTTCAGTGAGCTTCCTGCCAATAAAGGCTTTCCATTAAATTGATTCTTTATAAAAGTCTTTACATCATTTGAGGAGTCTGCAGGCCAGTCTAAGATTTTATCAGAAACTTTTGACAATAAATCGTTTGAAATCAAATTTATTACCTTGTTCTCATCTTTTTTCTTAAATGCTTCTGAAAGTTCCAATAGATTAACTCCTCCTGCTCGAGATATCTTTTTAAGTCCCAATTTGTATGCTTTGCCATCTTTAACAACAAAATCAACTCCTCTAATCCACTCTTTTTCAGCACCTGCACCTATAAATAAAGGAGTAAGCACTTCTATCTTTATATTGTATTTTTTGTTTAATGCATCCATATCCTTACAATTTAACAGGAATAAACAATGCTTTTCCACAACGCCAAACAGGATGTTCAATATCCAATCCCGGATTTAAATCTACAATCCTGCCTAAAGCAAAGACATCCGGATTCTGCTTGGCAAATATCGACGCTGCCGTAAATACATAAACCACATTTTTACGGATTGTATTATGTGGAAAAGTTGTTATCCATCCCCCACGACGTACAAAATCATAAGCAACTTTATCACCGTTCAATAATTCAGTTAACTGTTCTTTCGACTCCGGAATGAATGAAGATAATGATATTGAATAATTTCCACTATCAGGTAAATTCAAAACCAAAGTGTCTTCTTCATATTCAAAATATCCATTACCTACATTTCTATCTGTCCCAATTCCTTCTGTTTGCAACAAGTCAAGAGCCGGCCTTATGTTTGAAGTATCACCTTCCACAATAAAATATAACCCAGAATAACCTTTAAAAAGTATTCTATCCATGTAAAAAGGTACAGCATCTTCTTGCCCCGACCTTGACACTTTTACCCTTGACGACACTTGCGAGCATATAAAATTATCATCAAAAAATTCCTCCTGAGTATTAATAAGATAGTGTCCATTAATATTTTTTATATCTGCCTCTTCTGCAAACAGTTGTCCCCCATTTAATATCTTTTCAAAATAGTATTTATCTAACCAATCAACTTTCTTTATACTTTTAGCAGCTATTAAATCTTTAAGTATAGGAAGAGTCTGTTTTAATGGCTTGGGAAAAAACAAAATAGCCTCTGAATTCCTCTCTTTTTGATAAAAAGGGAAAAGATTACTTATTACACATCCCAAATCTCCTTTATCGGGAATTTTTCTTCCTAACTTTGCCAAGCATGAAGTAAGTGCAGCATACATAGTATCAGATGCTATTGTCTTAAGACTTACACTATAATCATCGCGAGCATCTCCTATATGCAACGGTGAAGTAAAATGGAGTTTATATATAGTAAATGAATGCTTTGCCATATAAAATTAAGCTTTCCAATTATTATCTTCTGACAATGTAACCCGCGTACAGTCACCAAACAGTATCTGTCCATATCCTCTTGAGCCACTACCCCCAAGATAATCATTTTCAAGAACATTCATACCTTTTTTCAATAGTTCTATTAATGTTTGCTCATCATCATCATCCCAAATATTTATAATAAATTCAACATCAAAAATAGCTCCGGCAGGAATACGTTCTGTCTGGCGTGGATTTTCTGCAGTTCCTTTCACTCTGTTTATTACATTTTCCCATTTACCCTCTGTATATGGCATATCCAAATTGTCACATTCTTGCAACTTTTTTACTGAATCTTTTTGTAACATAGCATCACGTACAATCAATTTGGATGGTTGATTATTCTGAGAATAGCCGAATAAATTGTTAATTTCGTTATTTCCGCCTACATTCGAAGAACCTTCTATCTGTTCTAACAGACAACGCATTTTCCCTTTTAATGAACTTCCCGGAATATAAGGTTGATTATCCCTGGTTGCAATTTTGATAACAGGATTATCAATACCTCCAATTTCTACATTATCACTACTTCCACCAATATGCAAACCTGTTATTAACTCTATTGTGGTATTTATTTTTATTTTCTTTATCAATTTTTCCATAGCTATCTGATTTATAAATTAATTACAACTATTAGTCTTGTCCTCCATATCGTTTGTGATAAGCCACAATCGCCTCTAATATTTTTACAAAATTTCTAAAACCGCCTTCTATATCTTCACCTTCTAAAACGGCATCAATAGCGTTAGTAATTTCTTCAGAAAATTCTTTTATACGATTTTCTTTTTTGGCTCGTCCTACAGCATAAGCTAATAAGGGTTTTAACATTACCAAATCATCTTTACATTTCTGAACTCCAGCCGTTTCAATACGTTTTACTTCTCCAAAAAACTTTCTTAATTGGCCTGTTGTTAAAGCTTTGCCTTGCTTATCCTCTTCATAAGCACATAAATACTTTCCAAAATCCTCTGTCCAACGACTAGTCTCTAATGTTATAGGAGAACCAATCCACTCTTTATTAAATTCAGGATACTCCTTGTTAAATTCAGGATACTCTTTCATAATACTTATTATTTATTATTTTCTTTTAATTCTAATTCAGCCCAACGCGCCGCCAATGCCATTAATTCATAGTTGCGAGATTTTATCAATTGATTATCTCGCAAATCCTTACAGAATAAAACAACATTTTTATCAGTATGCTCATACCGTTCTATAAATCGTGTTAAATAGTACGCAGCATGCCAAATATAGCTCATGTCTTTCCTTCCTACTTGGCTACAAGTTTTAGGGTTGTTATTGTTTTTTATTACAATCGCATAATTTTTTATTTTATGCAAAATGCCTTTGGGCAATTTTTCAGATTTAACCAAATGAACGAATTGATTCTTGTAATTTTTAACATAATCAAACTCATCTTTCCACGAAATAGTTTCACCAAACAAATTGAATGAATTCTTAGTAGCCCCATTATCCTTTTTCGCTTTTTCTTCTGCTTCTCCGGCTAATTCTGCAGACTTTGCTATAGGATAATTATCCCCCACAATAGCTATACCTCCTGAAATAGAAATATCATCTCTACCAACAAAAGAAGTAAAAGCCTTACGAACATCTGCCGCAAAATCTATAAGTTTATCCCATTTACCAACTGCAAAAATATCATCCCCTCCTGAGTAAATGATATTAACCTCATCTTTATATTTTTCTCTAATAGTATTTAAGTACCCGCTAAAGAAATAGTCAAGCATAAATGACAATGTAGAATAAGCCGAAAAGCTTTTATCTTTTTCAGGCAAACCTTTTATAAATATGGAGCCTAAATTGTCAACATCCATACGAAGTATTCCTAAATAGCTACCATTTGATAATTCCTCAAAAGTCTTATTTCTCAACAGATTATGCTCAATAATTTGAGCTTGCTTATTTCCACCATAAAACTGAAATCCATAACCGCAGCTATTTCCTTTCAACAACGTAGCATCTCCTATGAATTCTGTATTGTTAATCCGTTTAACACTACATGTATCTACAGATGTAATTTTACCCACTTTGTCATTAGTATCTACCAGCTCACTTTGTTTTAGAAAACAATTATGAATACCTAAAATATTAAAGTCTATAATACGATTACCAATATACTTGCTAAAATTGTCAGCTCTGCTCGTTACTACATACTCAGCATCTTTTAGAATATTTCCAAGGTCTATCTGTTTTTTTACAATGGGTAATACACATATTTCTTCACTTGCCTTTGCGTTTGATTCGATAGCAATACAATTATCTGATTCTATACCGGTAACCGCACAAACTTTTGTTTTTCCTCCAGCTTTTTGAATTTGAAAAAATTCGTCATAGTCATCCAGTAATAATCGTCTGAACTTTTGGCTCTTAAGATTTGATAATCTATCAGCAAGAGCTTTCCAAAGACTACCAATTTCCTGATTTGTATAATCGTCAAAATCTATCCCCTTTTCTTTTACACTATAAGCAAATGGGACATAATCTATATTTACAATAAGCTGACCGTGATGCTCTTTCCAAAGTTCCTTTTCAATATCATACTTCAACTTAGAAATTGCACATCTTACCTTTTCTGTATTTGGTAAAAGTATATAAAATTTCCCTCCGGAAGAATAAACGACATGAGCCAATGAGGCATTAATATCTTCATGCTGAATAATTTTCTGAATGATAGAATCTACTAATAACTGTAAATAAAAAGAACGGCCTTTCAAACTAACAGCAGCTTTGCGAGATGCGATATTATAGATAAATTTTTGAATACCGGAAAGATCTCCACCTAATAGCAAAACAGGTCTTACATTTTGTTTTAAAGCTAAACGTTGGTTTTGGTAAATAAACTCATTAGGATATTCCTCTTTATATACATACAAACAATCAGCAAAGGCTGCTGTTGTTTTTAAATGGTCAAATAAACTCACATTAGACATATCCGTTGTATTTGACGGTATACACCACGTATATTTTTTGAGCAGCGCCAACAAACTTTCAGAAAAGCCAACAAATGTATCAGTCGGTAATTTCTTAAATTCCTCAAAAAAATTGCGCCATAAATTTGCATATTCCAATTCAGACAATCCGTCTTCAATAGATTTTATTTCATTTGGAAAAAAATTATTCTCACTTATAGACAAACCTCTTAATTTAAAAGCAAATGAGCCTTGTCCATTATTGATATTGTTAAACACAGAATATAATGGGATACGTTTATATCTCTTCTTTCCCCATTTTATAATCTTTTCGTCTGCTTTTTCTTCTATTTCTAACTTTTCTCTACGGTCAATACCTGCACTCCACCAATCAGCAAGGGATATAAGTGCCTGTAATTCTGTACTTGGCTTATGATGATATGCTGATAGTTCAAAAATAGAGTCTTGCTGAGTTCCGGCATTAAAAAGATTTTTAGAAAAATTTGGCAGCAACTTCAATTTAGTTTCTACTTCTGTTAAAAATTGTAACGTCCAAATAGAATGCTGGTAGCCAAAACTTCCCTCTTTATTCAACGGGCAAATGTAATCAGCAATTTTCCTTACAGGTATTGATAATTCATTTCGTTTTTCGGAAAACGATTTATCTGCTCTCTGATAAAACTTACCAATATCATGCAGCAATGCTGCTAAATAAATATGTTCTCTTATTGATTCCATATTAATGCATTATTCATCCTTATATTCGTTATTATAAGCTCTTACTATTGTACCAAAACCGATACTGGAATGCTTCCCTATACCTATATAGTCAGGCAATGATAAATTTGTTTTAAACTCTACATCAAAAGACATTACCTTAATATTTTTAACAAATACCAACCTCGGCTCTCTAAAAAGAATTAATTTACACTCAATCTCTTTTTCTATATTTATATCTAAGCCTTTTGCAAATGATAAGATATTACCTACTAATATTTTTTCTAAAAATACTACACGCTCTGCGACACCATCTATACGTTTATATTTTTCATAATTTTCAGAATTAAGTGGCAACCAGTTTCTAAGGTAATACCTAAATGTAGCATCCCAAATTTGTATTAAAGTTCGTTGGGGAATTATTGATTTTATACTCAGCTGTACAGGCCTTGTCCCTAAGTTGGCTAAAAAATGTTCTTTTTCAAAAAATTGTCCAATCGCCTCCACCCCATCTCCAATACACAATATTGCTGCGTTTTTATGTATTCTTTTGTATTGGATTAACGGATAAGAGTACCTAAAACCAACATCGGTATGGTTATGAAAGAGCAATTCTACATCTTTTCCTATACTATTTAGCACAGCTCCTCTAAACAATGATATTTCATTAAACGAAATTTCATTATCAAATTTAACAAGAAGTGTATTTATATAACTATTTGTCATTACTCTTATTTTACTTTCCCAAAGTTATAATAATAATTTGACGCATAAAATATCTCCCGAATAATATTTAATGATTCAAGTTAA
>CAZRVL010000037.1:0-20041 GCA_964603455.1 uncultured Lachnospiraceae bacterium | reverse complement strand
AAAAAAAGAAAAATAAAAAAGTCGCTGCTGTTGTGACAGCAGCGACTTGCGGTATATGCCTGATCGGACTTTTTTTCATGAACACAGGCGATCTGACATTTGATTTTGATATTTTCCAAAAGGAGACCGAACAGGTAATTTATGACGGAAACGGTGTCCACAGGATCAGTTTGTATGAACCCGACTGGGAATCCGATATTTTCAAGAACCAAGATTGGCTCGACAAAAACCGTTATATTACCTATACAGAGAATCGCATGTCGCTGACTCTTGTGGATTATGACTATGCTTCGTGCGGCGAACCAATAGTGATGTTCGGCGAATACGTTGATGCGCTCATGCACGGCGATGCCGAAAAGGTAAATAGTTTTTACACCGACAGTTACTTCGAAACTCACGAGCGTTTCGAAAAGATAACGATGCAGAAACTCTACAACATGGAAATCGAGTTCGTTTCAAAGACCGAGACTACGATAGATGGAAAATACGCGACAAAATATGTCTACAAATTCACCTATATGATCATGGAAAATGACGGAACATTTCGAGATGATTTAGTCAGCGATGCGATGAAGCCGCAGTTTTACACCGTTATTGATGACGGAGAATCAATAAAAATTTCAGATATTTCATATACTTATTCGGAATAAAGGTCAAAAATGAAATTTTATTTTATACGTCACGGACAGACGACAAATAATTCGAGTGGCACACATCAAGGTTGGGGGCCGATTCGTCTCTCTGAGCTTGGGAGGCAGCAAGCCGAAAATGCGCGGCAAAAATTCGAAAATGTCGTTTTTGACAAATACTATTGCTCAGATTTACTGCGAACACAGCAAACAGCCGAACTTATTTTCCCTGAAATTTTCCATGCCGGGAAATTTGAATTTGACGATGATCTTCGCGAGATCGATACCGGCGCATTTTTTGGGCGAACCGCTGACGAAATGCTGCAAATTTACGGCGAAGAATATCGCAGATGCCGACATGAGATGGATTTGGGGATCTACGGAATGGAAAGTTCAGAACATCTGAAAGAACGAGTCCGGAATTTCAAAAAACGCCTTGAAAATGAAGCAACGAATTGGCATTCAGATGAAAAAATCGGCAATTTGCACAAATCGCCGAAGTATGCAATAGTCACCCACGGCGGAATAATCCGCACATTTCTGTTGTTGACGAGCGGTCTGCCTAAATCAATGATCGATACGCTGCCTGCGGGAATTTTAAAGGTAAATATTTCGAACTGTTCATTGAGCATTTTCGATTTCACGCCGTCAAAGGGCTGGTCGATAGATTCTATCGGAATTTAAAGAGCTGAGGGTTTTCCCGTAGCTCTATTTTTAGAGATATTCTTTTTTTCCGCTGATCCAGTTCTCGTGAAACTCAATATCGCTCGAAATGTGACTGCGTTCGCTTTCAAGATCTGAAAGCTTGCGTTCGATCTCGGCAAATTCACCGTTTTCAAACTTCGATGCCTTCGAACGGCTGAGCGCAAACGGAATTATTGATGCGATTCCCACGATTATCGCCGCAACACCGAGGATAGGTTGCTTGAAACTGAACCCTGCGATAGCTCCGACTGTAAATAATATCCAGAGCCACTTAAAAATTCCGAATCTTCGGGTTCGACCATTTAGACGGTCAAGTTCAGCCTTCGAATTGTCGAAATCTGCTCTCAATCCTTCGAGCTTGGAATCGGTTTCGGACAATTTTTCGCGTGCTTCGTTCAATTCGCGTTCATGATTTTCAAGTCCCTCGCGCAGTGGCTTGCGATAAATTTCTTCCTCGGAATCGGAAAATTCCTTCCAAAGATTGCTGTACTTGTTGATCATTTCGGCAACATTTTGCACGGCTTCACGCAAAGTTGAGGCTGCTTGCTCATCTGAAACCGAAGATTTGTTCAACAAATCTTTCAATTTATACAGTGTTCCGGGCATAGCGTTCAATGCCGAATCGACGTGCGCACCGGCTTCATCGAAAATATCGCGTGTAATTCCATGCCGAGTGAAATTTCTTGTCAAAATCTGCGCGACCGCAAGATGGGCACGCCAATCATCCGGACGCTGTTCGAGCTTGTTTTTCATAAAACTCAAAGCTTCCGAAACGTCAGAATCCGGAGTCGTATCTGTAAAATCCGAAATCAGTTGCGCAAATTCATCAAATTTTTCTTTTTCTGACATTGGAGAATCGTTCATTTTCGCCACCAATTATTCCCACTCAACGGTTGCCGGAGGTTTTCCAGTAACGTCATAGAATACCATGTCGATCTTTTCGGCGACAGGATTTGTTTTGATTCGTGAAAGAATGTTCGTGAGCGCATCCTTCGGGAAATCAACGCCGGGGATCGCCGACTGAGCCGTCATGAAATCGGAGGTAACGACCGCACGGATCGCGATAGAATAGCGTTTTCCATCTGTAGAAATCGGAACAAGAACCGCAAAGCACTGCGCGATCTTTGAAGATTTCGCACCGGGCATCGGTTTCATTAATTCGCTCGTAACAATGTCATCGACTTCTCTTAATAAATCAGACGTTTCGTGGCAAACACGGCTGCGAACACTGACCAGTTCGCCGTCAATCGACTTGCGGTTGATGAGGTATGCAACACGGTTGATGTAATCAAGATTGTTCGGGATCTCGCGTGCATCATTGCGGATAGAATCCCAATCAACATCAAGCCCATTATCTGCCAAAATTGCCAAAGAACGGTAAGAACGATGGTCGCCCTGAACACCTACCGACTGGACAGGTGCGAGTGCCATCTCGCGGTTCGACGAAATTTTCTTACAATAATCGGCGAGTTTTCCTGATTTTTCCACATCAGCATAATTTCCGCCATCTGTGCAAAGGATTCTGACTCCGAGACCGGGACCCGGGAACGGCTGACGCGATGCGATCGACTCATCAAGACCGAGCATTCTCGCGACCTGACGAACTTCGTCCTTATGCCAATCCCAGTTAGTCTCGATAACGTGACCTTTGTCGCGCAGCTTGCGAATAACACCGACATCGTTGTGATGAGTTTTGATCTTCTTCGCGTAGCCGGAAACGTCCGGATTTCCGGATTCGATCAGGTCGGGGCGGAGTGTGCCCTGTCCGAGGAAAGCGGTTTCGAAATCAAGATTCAGCGCACGAGCGGCATTTTCTGTAACAACAAAGAACATATGACCGATTATCGCACGCTTCTTTTCGGGTTCGCAGGTCTCGCAGAGCGGCGCGTACTTTTCGCCATCTATTTCAAGCGGAGTGGTGAAAAATTCATCCTCAGCATTTATGCGCTGCATCTGTGTGAGTCCCAAATCTGCCAAATTCTGGCAAATTATATCGGATTCGTTCTTGCGCATCATGCCGTGGTCGATGTGGATTCCGTAAACCTGGTCTGGGCGAAGTGCCTTAACGAGCAAAGCCGCGGTAACAGCCGAATCGACACCGCCCGAAACAAGAACGATAACCTTTCCGTTTTCGCCAACGCGGCGGCGGATCATATCGATCGAGGTCTGAATGCGGTCTTCGAGCGCATAAACTTCCTTAAATTTACAGACTCCGCGGACGAAATTTTCAAGCATTTTTACTCCGTTCACGGTCGGGTCTACCTCTGGATGGAACTGAACGCCGATGATGTTTTTGTCCTTATTGTATACTCCGGCGCAAACATCGTCGGTCTTCGCGACAAGCTGGAAGCCTTCGGGCATGAGCGAAACCGCATCGCCGTGGCTCATCAGAACCTTCTGAACTTCATCGAGTCCCGCGAATATCGGACAATTCGGATCGACCGAAATATCGATCTGACCGTATTCGGTCTTGAAATTCGGCGCGACCTTTCCGCCGAAATGGTCAACGATCATCTGCATACCGTAGCAGATTCCGAGCATCGGTATCCCGAGATCGAAGATCGCATCATCGTATTCGGGTGCGCCGTTTTCCCATACCGAAGCAGGACCGCCAGAAAAAATGATCGCACCATAATCTTTAATTTTGTCTGCCGCAACTCCCATCGGGAAAATATCGGTATAAACACCAAGTTCGCGAACTTTGCGGTCAATGACCTTCGTGTACTGCCCACCGCAGTCGAGTATTGCTAACTTTTCCATAGACCCTCCAAAAATTGGTCAATTTAATTAAACAGATGTAGAGCATACCATGTTTAACATAATATGCTCTGCTAATTATCCACTCGCGTGGCTATTCGCCATGCCGCCAACAGGCAAAAGGCATAAATTTACTTCTTCGCCAGCAGATCACGAATCTCAGCAAGCAGCTCTTCGGTAGTCGGAGCTTTCGGCTCTTTCGCCTTAGCCTCTGCTTCAGCCTTAGCTTTAGCTTCTGCCGCCTCGCGTTCCTTCTTTGTAGCGAGATCACGTGCCTTGTTGATCACCTTAACACAAAGGAAGATCGAGAAGGCAACGATTAGAAAATCAATGATCGTCTGTATAAAATTACCGTAATTCAAGGTAACAGCCGCAGTTTCGCCAACAGCTTCCTTCAAAACGATCTTGAGATCGCTGAAATCAACGCCGCCTATCAGCACGCCGACCGGCGGCATGATAATGTCGTTGACAAGAGAAGTAACGATCTTGCCGAAAACATTACCGATGACCACACCGACTGCCATGTCTATGACGTTGCCCTTGAATGCAAATTTTTTAAATTCGTCAAATAACTTCATAGTTAGTCCTCAAAAAGTTTATCTTGCCATACCGAGCATAAGACGGAACAGCTTTTCCTTGAAAAGTTCTTCCTGAGTAGGATGAGCGTCTACTGTGAAAATGTCGCTGTAACGGACAACTTCGGGAAGATTAACTGTGATCTCGCCGAGTTCGACCGACTTTTCGGACTGCTTGCCGACAGAACCATAGTAAGTGCCATTGGGAACTTCGCGGAGATCCTGATGGAGCTTTGTAAGACCGTTCTCGTCAGCTGCGAAGGTATAGGTCTCGCCCATAACGACTTCGCCGTTTTCGTCAACGGTGTAAGCAGTAAGCACGAATTCGCCGTTTGCGAGCGGTGCTTCTGCAAACTCAACAAGATTGTAATTCTCATCGTAGACTGCGGAATATGTAACGAGCTTGACCATGCCGTTCTCATCGACAGCAGTTCCGGCATACGGTGCGCCGTAATCAGCGTAGTAAAGCACGATGTTGCAGGATGCTTCGATAACATAATCGTTCACGCCGACAGCAGGAACATCAATATAGAGCGAAACATCGCCGTTTTCGTCAGCCGCATAGTACTTTACAGCATACATCCAACCGTCCCAGCCGCCGAAAGTAGCAGCAGCAAGACCGTCTATCGAAGAAATATAGCCGTCTTCGAGTCCAACGACCTCATGATCAACGAGGAGTGCAGCGATAACATCAGCAGCAGTTACGCTTCCGTCAGCAGCAAAAGCATCGCTACCGATGTAGGAAAGACCGTTAGCGGATTCGAGAGTTACGAAAACCTGCGCGGTTTCGACAGCTTCTTCATCGATCTCGACAACGGCTTCGTCAGCTTCGGGCGCAGAAATGAGCATTATGTCATCCTGCTTGACATCGATCACGGAATCGTCCGCGAACACACCGACAGAACCGGCGATCAGCGTTACAGAAAGGAACGCTGCAATGAATTTAGTGATTTTTTTCATAAAATATACACCTCTGATTTGCTTTATTTAGTTTAATTATATCACAAAAAACGTCAAAAATCAATATGTATTTTCGACAAAACACGGCGTATTTTTGAATATTTTTTCGTCGATTTACTTATTTTTGTGACTTTTCGATTTCTTTTATCATGTTGAGCCGATCAACATGACGACCGCCCTCAAATTCGGTCGAAAGGAAAATATCAACGAGTTCAAGCGCAAGTCCGACACCAAGCACACGACCGCCGAGGCAAAGCACGTTTGCATCATTGTGAAGGCGCGTGTAGCGCACGCTGAAGCAATCGGTAGCGCAGGCGGCGCGTATCCCATCGAACTTATTTGCGGCGATCGACATACCTATGCCCGTTCCGCAACACAAAATTCCGCGATAGCAATTGCCCGACTGAATCTCGCGGCAAAGTTTTGCGGCATAATCCGGGTAATTTACGCTTTTTTCGGAGTCAGTTCCGAGGTCTATGTATTTTACGCCTATAGAATCAAGATGCTTTTTAATCTCTTCCTTGAGTGTGAATCCGCCGTGGTCACACGCAAGAGCCAAAATGTTTTCCATATTTTTCCTCTGTTGTAAATTATGTGTTAAGTTTTGCTTTTCTTTCACGTTCCGCCTGAGAATCACGCAGATATTTCGGGTGAAGTTCGAGGTCTGTCGAAGAAATTCCCGATAAAAACATCGACTCACCGAGCAGTGCGACAGATGCCGCATTGTGGAATATCAGAGACGCAGGTGTCGTTTTCAAGCGTTTTGAAAGCCGTTCATCGGCAGAAATGTACTTTTGCGCCAAAGAATAGCCATCTCCGACCAAAAAGATCGGCTGATCATATTTCAAAAGTTCCTCGCAAAGCTCCGAAAGCGGAATAAGCGAATCGGAAAAAATGCAATTTCCTTCATTATTATATATAGCCGTATAGACCTGCTGCCGTCTGGCATCCATGACCGGAACGCGCAGCCCATCAAAGCCCTCAAGATTTTTCGCAAGTCCTGCGAGTGCGGAGACCTCGACACAGGGCTTTCCGCTCGAAAAAGCAAGTCCCTTTATCGTTGCCACACCGATCCGAACGCCTGTAAAAGATCCCGGACCGTTCGCGACTGCGAAAAGATCTATATCCTTTGTTGAAATTGACGATTTTTTCAGCATTTCATCGATCATCGGCAACATAGTCTCGCTGTGCGTGAGCATACCGTCAACGACCGAAACCGCCATCACGCGCCCGTCTTCGACAAGTGCGCAAGTCGCTGTATTCGCTGTAGTATCAATTGCTAAAGTTTTCATTTTTCCACCAATCGCACATCGATCTTTCGCTCGTTTTCTGACAGCTTGTCGATTTTTACCATGAAATATCGTTCCGGAAGCGAATCAACAATGTTCTCCGACCACTCGGTCACGATGTATCCGCCGCGCTGTTCGTAGTCATAGAAGCCTATCGAGTCGAGCGAATCCTCGTCCTCTATTCTATACATATCGAAGTGAAATACCGGCATAAATTCAGCATTATGACCAAATCGTCCCGGAGCTTCGGGAACAGTCTCAGGATAATACTCGTTGACGATCGCATATGTCGGACTGCAGACCTGCGCACCGGGCGCAAAAACCGCCGCGATCCCGCGTGTGAGCGCAGTTTTCCCTGCTCCGAGATCGCCAAACAGTGCCGCAAAGTTCACACCGAGCCGTTGAGCCTCGTGCGCTATACGCGCACCAAGCTCTTCGGTCTCATCGGGATCGCGCGAGATCTGCGAAAATATTTCGTTTTCCATCAGAACAATCCGGTGATTCTGCCTTCGTCATCGACATCAATGTTGTACGCCGCCGGCTTCTTCGGAAGTCCAGGCATCGTGAGTATCGAGCCGGTGAGAACAACGATGAACTGTGCTCCGGCAGACAGCTTGACCTCGCGAACGGTCAGCGTGTAGCCGGTCGGGCGACCAAGCTTAGCCGGATCGTCCGAAAGCGAATACTGCGTCTTCGCCATGCAGACAGGGAATTTTGAATATTTGGGGTCGAGTGCAATGATCTCGGCAAGCTGCTTTTCGGCATTTGCTTCAAATACAACATCTTTCGCACCGTATATCTTTGTTGCAATCGCCGAAATTTTTTCTTTTATCGACAGATCGTCCTCGTAGAGAGGTGCGAAATGATTTTCCTTTTCGCAAGCAGCAACGACTTTTTCGGCAAGCTCGATTCCGCCTTCTCCGCCCTTCGCGAAGACCTCAGAGAGTGCCATTTCCGCGCCCTTCGATTCGCAGAGCTTACGAACATAGTCGAGCTCGGCTTCTGTGTCGGTGTCGAATCTGTTGAGTGCGACAACTACCGGAACTCCGAATTTCGTCAGATTTTCTATATGAGCTTCGAGATTTATCGCGCCTTTTGCCAAAGCATCCAAATTTTCAGTCTTGAGTTCGGTCTTCGGAATGCCACCGTTGTACTTGAGCGCACGGATCGTTGCGACAAGAACTATCGCGTTCGGTGTCAGACCAGCCTTGCGGCATTTGATGTCGAGGAACTTTTCTGCGCCGAGATCCGCGCCGAAGCCTGCTTCGGTGATCGCGTAATCGCCGAGCTTCATAGCCAATTTCGTTGCGCGAACCGAGTTGCAGCCGTGCGCGATGTTCGCAAAAGGACCGCCATGGATGAGCGCAGGCGTATTTTCGACCGTCTGAACGAGGTTCGGCTTAATCGCATCCTTCAAAAGTGCCGCCATACTTCCCTGTGCGTTGATGTCGCGTGCGTATACCGGCGAACCGTCATATTTATATGCTATAAGTATAGAACCAAGACGTTCCTTGAGATCGCTCATCGACTCGGCGAGGCAGAGGATCGCCATGACTTCGGACGCAACGGTGATCTGGAAGTGATCCTCGCGGACGACTCCGGACAACTTTCCGCCCATTCCGATGACGCAGTTGCGGAGCGCACGGTCATTCGTGTCGGTGCATCGGATGAAAACTATGCGGCGCGGGTCGATGCCGAGCTCGTTGCCCTGCTGCAAATGGTTGTCGATCAGCGCACAAAGCAGGTTGTTCGCCGCCGTGATAGCGTGGAAATCTCCGGTGAAATGGAGATTTATGTCTTCCATCGGCACGACCTGAGCGTATCCGCCACCTGCCGCACCGCCTTTAACGCCAAAAACCGGGCCAAGTGACGGCTCACGGAGTGCGATAACGGCATTTTTGCCGATCTTTTTCATCGCCATGCCAAGTCCTACGGTTGTAGTGGTCTTTCCTTCGCCGGCAGGAGTGGGATTGATAGCGGTAACAAGAACCAATTTGCCGTTCGGACGATTTGATGTGCGCTTTATAAAATCATCTGTAATTTTCGCCTTATAGCGACCATAAAGCTCCAATTCCTCGTCCTTGACTCCAAGCTCGGACGCGATCTCGGTGATCGGGAGCATTTTCGCGTTTTGCGCAATTTCAATATCTGTCAGCATTTTCAAACTCTTTCCGGGCAACAAGCCCATTTACTTTAATATAATTATACCACAAAATTTCGCTCTCGTCAATAGCTATCACGATTTTTTTGCGGAATGTCCAAAAATATTTTTCGGCTCGATACGTATATATAATATTGAAGGAAATTGCACGTTCGCGGCACGATTCATAAAAAATTAAGATAATGCGGTTGCTTTTTTTACAAAATATGTGTAAAATAAAAGTGTATAAGTATATCCAAAATCGAAGCTTGTAAAACGAAAGGAAGAAAAATGTTAAAATCAAGAATAATCGCGGCAGCAGCGGCGGCATCGCTGTTGACCTGTTCGCTCGCACTGCTGGTTCAGGGTGATGAGCTGATATACGACTCGCAAAACGACCCACTCGTATCGCTTTCCTACATAAACGAAGTTGTTATCAGTCAATATGACGAAAAAATATCGGAAATAAACAAGAAGATCTCCGAATTGACCGAAAAAAATGAAGCTTTGTCGAAAGAAAATTCGGTATTGCAGGCATCGTTGGTCGTTGCGAACGCGCAGATCGAGGAGCTGCAAAAGCAGCTTGACGAAAAGTCATCGGGCTACGAGATCATATGCCTGAAAAAGGGCCAAAAGCTACTTGCCACCGAGCCGTGTGAGCTTATCCTGCGTTCGGGAACATCAATAATCGTGTCTATTTCTACAAATGGTGTAAATGATCTGACCGCCGGCACGGAATTGGCGAATGCTGCCGCTGTGCCACTCTATCATTCGCTTCTCGTACCGCGTGGAAATGACGGCAGAGGAATCCAAGTGACCTCAGATGAGGCATACATCATGGTCAGAGGAGGACACGAAATTGTCGATTAAACGGTCAAAGCAGGAGAAAATGCGCCGTGGACTCGCCATGTTTTTGGCAATATTGATGATAATCTCCGCATTTGGAACACTCATTTACTATCTGTCGATGGGAGTGTATGCCGCCGAATCCGAGCGGCTCGACCTCAGCGATGACGAGCTGAAAATGCGCATCGGGCTGATGTACGGCTCGAACATCACGGTCGGTTTCGAGGTCGTTGCGAACGGTGGATTCGCTCTGAACAAAATAGCAAAAAACACAGCCGAGCTTACCGAAACTCGGCTGTGGACGTTAGATATAGCAAAAATCTCCTGTACGGTAGATGCGAATCTATCAAAGACTGACATGACATATTTAAAAACTGCCGACAAAAGTAAGGTCGTCATCGGTGGCTACCACCTTGAGATCGGTGGTGAAATGGAAAAATCTGTATGTGAAGAGACGATCTCCGCGCTTTCAGATGTTCTGGAAGATCTTGGAATTTACGCAATACCCTGCTACATAAACGGCAGCTACCGCATTCGTGCCGGGCATTTTGCATCAGCCGATGAATGTCACATTTTGTCAGCTGCGCTCATCGAGGTGATCCCCGACATCGAAATATCGATCGCTTCGCCGACCGACACGGCAGTTTCGATAGTAGATCCGCTGACCGACACTATTCTATTCGAATACGATGACAACGACATAACGGCACTCAGTCTTGAACCTCTAAAAAATGCCGATGGCACGGTGAATTATCTGATAACACCGGCAAAAAAGAGCTATGATGGTACGTTCATGTTCAGACGGTACAATTCTACTGTATCATCCTCAGCCGGAGAGACCGACGGTGTTTCTCTGACAAGCATAATAAAGCTCAGCGACTATCTCAAGGGCGTGCTCCCATACGAAGTGAACACAAGTTGGCACTCCGAGGCACTCCGCGCATTCGCGATAACAGCACGCAGCTTCACGCTTGCAAAGCTCGGCTGTCACGAATCTGCATACGGCTTCGACCTTTGCAATTCGACGCATTGCCAAGTCTATAACGGTAGAGCATCCATTGATACAGCGACGATAAAAGCCGTAAACGAGACCTCTGGTTTGGTAATGTCGTACAACGATCAGATCGTTCAAGCCTATTACAGCGCGGTTCAGGGTGGCGTAACTGTCAGCTCCGAGGACGCATGGGGCGGAGCGTACCCATATCTACAGGCGGTCTACACACCGTGGGAGATCTACACGGCGCATTCAAAAGGAACGTGGCAGGTCGAGGTCTCGCCGACCGAGCTTGCGAATTATCTTCGGGAAAAGGGCTATACGCAGATAAAAGGCAGTATTGCGGACATTTCGATAGACCAGCTTGCAAAAAATTCAACGTATGTTTACAAATTGACCATAACTGATACATATGGCAATAAATTGACATTGACTAAGACCGATACCGTTCGCTCTGCTCTGTCGAAATATCTCAACAGCGCGAATTTTGTCGTCGGAAAAGGCTCTGTTGAAGCCGAAATCACCACATTCAGCACAGAATCTTTGACATCGACAAAAGTCATAACGTCATCCGGAACTGTGTCGTCAGACAATGAAAAAACGCAATATAGTGTCAATTCATCCGGAACGACCAAATTCAACGGACTTAAGGGCGCAAGCGTCATCACTCAAAACGGTGTCGGTACGCCCGGAAAATTGGTCTCAAAGACCGAAACTCAGCTGGTCGAAGCCTCGAACAAAAATAATTTTATATTTGTAGGAAAAGGTTGGGGACACGGAGTCGGGATCTCGCAGATAGGTCTGCGCGACCTTGCAAACCAGGGCTACACGGCAGAAGAGATCCTCATGCTCTACATGAGTGGGATAGAGATCAAAGACTACCGAACGGTAAAATAAGAAAAAGCACGGAATTTCCGTGCTTTTTTGACTTATTTCTGGAGCAGATGGAACGCAAAACCGCAGATGTCGTTCTTGAAATATACTGCTTTCGACTCTCCGCGCATGAATTTTGCATAGGATTCCGGCTCAAATTCGATGCCCATATTCTCAAAATAGAATACGGCGCGGTCGAGGAAATTGCAGGCAATGGCAATGTGTCCTTTTTCGCCGTGGAAGGGCGAATACATCAGTTCGAAGCCTGTGCCGGCGAAGCATCCGCTGTTGCCCGGCTTCGGCTCAAATCCGAACAGATTTCCAAGAGTTCCCATTCCGTTCAGAGCCTCGTCCTTCGAATTCATGTTGAAGCCGACATGGCGCAGCTCAAAGCCGTGCATGAGCATGACCGCATCGCGTGTGAGCTTCTCGATCTCGTCAAACTGACCAAGCTTGATCTTGTCGCTCGGAACCATGAAGCTACCGCCGCACGCCAATATCTTGTTAAATTTCAAGTAGCTGAGGATGTTCGTCTCGTTGAGACCGCCGGTCGGCATGAATTTCAGACCGCCGTAGGGTGCACTCATCGCCTTGATCATCGGAAGTCCACCGGCAGCTTCAGCCGGGAAGAATTTCACAACGTCAAGTCCGAGTTCGAGTGCGACTTCGATGTCGGACGGATTCGAGCAGCCGGGCGTTACCGGAACGCCGATCTCTAAGCAATGCTTTACGACCTTTGGGTTCAGACCGGGGCTGACGATGAACTTCGCGCCTGCCTTGACCGCAGAATCGACCTGCTCGGTCGTGAGGACTGTGCCTGCTCCAACCAGCATTTCGGGAAATTCCTTCGTGATTAGCTCGATAGCCTCAGCCGCGCAAGCCGTGCGGAAGGTGATCTCGGCGACCGGAAGTCCGCCCTTGCAAAGCGCACGTGCAAGCGGGATCGCGTCCTTCGTGTCTTCGATCTTGATGACAGGAACTATGCCGTAAAGTCCGATTTTTTTTAATACTTCGTTCATAAGATTTCTCCTTGGATTTTTTCTTTCCTATATTATATCACGTTCCGCACGGAATTTCAAGTACTTTTTGAAAATTTATCCGAAAAAATAAACTAACCCCAAAAATTGTACGATTTTCTTAAAGTTATTCACGAAAAAGACTTGTAAAATTCTTTAAAACGTGGTATAATATAATGAACGGCAAAATTTGAAAGGAGAATTTCCAATGTCTACCATTAATACCAAAGAATTGGCAGAAAAACTGACCTACAAGCCGACGAATGCTTTCGTCAAAACAGACAAAGATGTCGTAAACGAATACTGCGAGGGTTATAAGAAGTTCCTCGACAACGGCAAAACAGAACGTGAGGTCGTCACAGAGACGATACCGATGATCGAAGCAAAGGGCTACCACCCCTACGTTCTCGGCGATAAGCTCGAACGCGGTGGAAAATATTACCTGAACAACCGTGGAAAGAGCCTTTTCATGTTCAAGATCGGTACAGAACCGATCGAGCAGGGCGTTAGGATCTCGGCAGCGCACATCGATTCGCCGCGAGTTGACTTCAAGCCGCGTCCTGTCTTCGAAAAGGACGATTTCTGCTTCCTGAAGACCCACTACTATGGCGGCATCAAAAAATATCAGTGGACGGCTATACCTCTGTCGCTCCACGGCGTTATTGTGAAAAATGACGGAGAAGTCAGCGTGAACATCGGCGAAGACGAGAACGAGCCGGTATTCTACATCAATGACCTTCCGCCGCACCTCGCGCAGAAGCAGTACGAAAAGACTGTCGGCAAGGCTATCGAGGGCGAGCAGCTCAACGTCTTGGTCGGCAGCGAGCCAATAGATGAGGACACTCCCGAGGCTATCAAGCTCAATGTTTTGTACGCCTTGAACGAAAAATACGGTTGCACTGAAGCAGATTTGATACGTTCTGAGCTGTGCGCAGTTCCGGCAATGAAGGCACGAGACATCGGATTCGACCGCTCGATGATCGGTTCTTACGGTCATGATGACCGCGTTTGCGCATACCCGTCAATCACAGCGCAGCTCGAAGCTGAAAATTCGCCTCACACGCTGATCACGATCCTCGCCGACAAGGAAGAGACCGGTTCGGACGGCGTGACCGGAATGCAGTGCCGCCTGATCTCCGACCTGATCGATGAGATCGCAACGGCATTCGGCGGAAATCCGCGTGTAGTTCGTGCAAATTCGAAGTGCCTTTCGGCAGATGTAAACGTCGCTTACGACCCGAATTTCCCGGAAGTTTTCGAGCGAAACAATACTGCGTTCATAAATAACGGCGTTGTTTTGTCAAAATACACAGGTTCTCGCGGAAAGTCCGGCACATCCGATGCTTCCGCCGAATATGTTGGATTTGTGACCAAGATCTTCGATGACGCAGACGTGGTTTGGCAGATGGCAGAGCTCGGAAAGGTCGATCTCGGTGGCGGCGGAACAGTTGCAAAACACATCGCTTCGCACAATATCGACACTATCGATTTGGGAGTTCCTGTAATTTCCATGCACGCGCCGTATGAACTTGTCGCTAAAAATGACGTTTATATGACACACAAGGCTATTTTAGCATTCTTTGGTTAATAAAAGATGAACATAGGATTACTTGGATTTGGTTCAATGGGACGGACTCACGCATTTGCCGTGAGTTCCCTTCCCTATTTCTGCAATCTCGATTTCGAAGCGAAGCTCTACGGAATATACACGCGCACGCCCGAAACTCGCGAAAAAGCACGTGACGAATTTGGCTTTGTCAAGGCATATTCCACAGAAGATGAGCTTATAAACGACCCGAATATCGACATAATCGACATAACCACACCGAACGTTGCGCATTTCGAAACTTTGAAAAAAGCAATCGCCGCCGGAAAACATATCTACTGTGAAAAGCCGCTCTGCGTCACAGCCGAGCAGGCAAACGAGGTCGCAAGACTCGCAAAAGAGCGCGGGGTCACAGCGCAGATAGTTTTCAATACACGTTTCCTGTCGCCGATCATGCGCGCGAAGGAGCTTATCGATGAAGGCAGGCTCGGCAATATCGTCACATTCAACTGTCAATATTTGCATTCGTCTTGTACAGATTTGACAAAGAAAGCCGGTTGGAAGCAGGACAAAACAGTCTGTGGCGGCGGAGTTTTGTTCGATCTCGGTTCTCACGCGCTCGATCTGGTATACTACCTCTGCGGACGCTACAAAAAAGTGAGCGGAATGTCACAAATTGCACATCCTGTCCGTCTCGGAATGGATGGCAAAGAATGGAAAACGAACGCTGACGAGGCATTCTACATTCTCGCAGAGCTCGAAAACGGCGCAAAAGGCACAGTCACGGCAAGCAAGCTCGCACTCGGCGCGAACGATGATTTTTCGATAGAGGTCTACGGCGAAAAGGGCGCGATCCGCTTCAATCTGATGGATCCGAACTGGCTCTGGTTTTACGAAGCAGAGGACAGCGATTCGCCCGTGCCGACCAACGATCTAGGCGGCGAACGTGGCTTTAAGCGCATAGAATGCTGCGGCAGATACCCCTCCCCGTGCGGCGCATTGCCGGGCGTAAAAGCCCCGATAGGCTGGCTCAGAGGACACGTATATTCGATGTACTCTTTCCTAAATGCAGTCGATAAGCACCTTCCGACCTCTCCGTCCTTCGATGATGCGGCGCACATTCAGCAGGTCATGGAGGACGCATATCGTTCTGCCGGCATGATAAATTAATTTTTTGGAGAAAGATTAAAATGTTTAACGATAAATTGACAGTTATAGGACTGACCGGCGGTTCAGGCGCGGGAAAAGGAGAAATTTCGCTCTGTTTCATGTCAAACGGAGTCCGCGCACTCGACACGGATAAGGTTTCGCGCCTCGTTAGTGCCCCCGGAAAGCCGTGTCTCGCCGAGCTTTGCGAATGCTTTGGCGATGAAATTCTCAGAGAGGACGGCACGCTCGACCGAAAAGCACTCGGCTCGATAGTCTTTGGTGAAAATGACGAAGAGCTTCGCCACCAAAAATTGGCAGATCTGAACCGCATAACGCACAAGCATATAATCGTTGAGATCAAGGATTG
The DNA here is from genome assembly GCA_964603455.1 of uncultured Lachnospiraceae bacterium. Lineage (GTDB taxonomy): Bacteria > Bacillota > Clostridia > Oscillospirales > CAG-272 > Flemingiibacterium. The sequence goes on along the minus strand of CAZRVL010000037.1, from coordinate 4,195 downwards.
GCTCGGTCGTCGTGCAGCATCGGGCGATACAGTCGCGGTCGTTGATGCGCCGCAGCTCTTCGAATCGGGCTTCGACAAGCATTGCGACTACATCGTCGGAGTCATTGCTGACAAGGATGTCAGGATCCGCCGCATAATGGCGCGTGACGGAATTTCCCACGAAGCCGCCGAAGCAAGGATTTCTTCTCAGAAAAGTGACGATTTTTTCATGGAAAATTGCGATTTCATAGTGTATAATAACGGAGGAATCGATGCACTCGAAGGACAGGTCGCGAACATACTCAAAAAAATCGGCAAACGCGCATAAATTTTCAGTTCCGATCTTTTTACTGATTGCCGTTTTTGTAATTATTTGGAAGATAGTTCTACCGCAGTACGACTTGAAAAGATACCCGATAAAATTCAGTGAGATCGTTTCTTCTGCCGCAAAGGAGTTTGATTTGCCTGAACAATTGATCTACGCTGTCATTTTCACCGAAAGTTCGTTCAACGAAAATGCTATTTCACGCGCAAATGCAAAGGGTCTGATGCAGTTGACCGATGATTCGAACGAATGGACAGCAATGTTGTTGGGCGAAATCACCAAGCCAGATGACGTTTTTGAACCGAAAGTAAATATTCGTCGTGGATGTTGTTTACTCGCATATCTTATCAAAGAATTTGGCAATGTTGAGACAGCCCTCGCTGCGTACAATGCCGGAATCGGTCGTGTCCGCGGTTGGCTTTCGGACGAAAATTTGAGTTCTGACGGCAAGTATCTCGATAAAATTCCGATCAGCGAAACACGCGCATATGTAGAAAAAGTTCTGAAAATTCAAAACAAGTACTTCGAATTGTATTATTCAAATTAAAAAATCCCTGAGAATTTTAATTCTCAGGGATTTTTTCGATTTATTCCTCATCTTTCGGAATATTTATTAACACTCCGTTCACCATTATGTCTTCATCCGCACGTATCAATACATACTTCACGCCATCAATTATCCGCGTCTCGATCAGATCACCGCGTTCCGGCGCGATCTTCACCTTTATGTCTGAGGTTTCAAGCTCCAGACGGTTGGGTTCGATAATATTTCTCGGCGAAATATCCGCGCCTGCTCCATATTTTTCATCATATATTTTGCCAAATTCAGACATTTTGTCCTCGGAAATTCCACATTCCTGTAAAACTTCATTAATATCGCGTTTCGAAATCATCAGCGGCTCGGCTATGCGCTGCGTTTTATGCTCCTCGATCTTAGCCGAAATATCATCGTGCAGTGCCTGAACGACCTCATAACTGCACTCATCCCCCAACGTATCCGACAAAAGATCCTCAAATATCTGCTTCTGCGACTCGGCAGGCAGCGGAATTTCGGTATGGAATATCGCATCCGTGAAGGTCTCGTTCGAATCGGAGGTATTTTTCGTGTAGTAAAGCGCGTTGTAAATGTTCGTTTTACGATCATCGAATGCCGGGAACATAAATCCAAGCTCTGGCGCGGCAACATTCCAATTGCAGGAATTTATGTGAAATTCGCGCTTCGACGGGTCGAATGAGAAGGTCGGCTTCGATTCTTTGACCGGGCAAATTGCACAAATTATGTACGAAAATTGGCTTTCCGACTCCGAATCGCTGCTGTGCTTGTATGGTACGTCATACTTGTCCGCCGCCAAGAGGATCAAATTGTTGTATTCGGTCGAAAGTGCGGGAACTGCCTTGTCGAAAAAGCTCTTCACCGCTTCTTCTTTGAGTTCAGATTTTCTGAGCCGTTGGAGCAGTGCGTGTTCTTCCCCACTCTCGACCTGCCCCATCGAAAACGCGATGTCGATCAGATTTTTTCCGTTCGTTCCCGAAAGTGAACGGCGCAGCATCGACAAATATTTTTCCGCGTCCTCCTCGCTAAACATAAAAAACGGCGTTGAAAACTCCGCGACCGTCTCGTGCTTTGAGTTCACATACCGTCCGCAAAGCGTTGAAATGTTGTTTTTTTCGGGGGCAAGCCGCCTGCGCAGCTCGGCAATCTCTTTATCCGTCATTTTTATCGTCTCCTAAAATATTTTTTAACTTTTTATTGCAAAATACTTGATTTTTTGTGTTAGATATGCTATAATATAAAGCAGATCTTGTTGATCTACTTGAAATTTGGAGGTAAGTTCAATGCTTTTGAACAACTATCTTGGCAATCCGGCAGAAAAGCCGCTCGACAGAATCGTCGATGACGGCGGTTTTACCGGAATTTTCCGCACTATCGGCTGCATCGGCGACTCGCTTTCATCCGGCGAATTTGAATCTACAAATGCCGAAATGACTCAAAAGGGCTACCACGACTACTTCGAATACTCGTGGGGACAATACATCGCACGCGCCGCTGGCTGCAAAGTTTACAATTTTTCACGCGGCGGAATGACCGCAAAAGAATATTGCGAAAATTTCGCACAGGCAAACGATTTCTGGAATCCCGACAAGCTCTGCCAGGCGTACATAATCGCGCTCGGCGTAAACGATCTCAACGGAAAAAATCAGGAAATCGGCTCGATCTCAGACATAAACCGTGAAGATTATCGTCAAAATGCACAAACATTTTGTGGCTACTACGCACAGATAATTCAGCGTCTGAAGGAAATGCAGCCTCAAGCAAGATTTTTCCTGATGACCATGCCGCGTTCAAGTGCCGAGCCGGATGAAAAAATTGCCGGACACGCAAAGCTGCTCTACGACATGGCTGAGTTTTTTGACTACACATATGTGTTGGATTTCACTAAATATGCCCCGATTTATGACCAGGAATTTAAGAAAAACTTTTATCTCGGCGGTCATTTGAACCCGATGGGCTATATGCTCACCGCAAAAATGACGATGAGCTATATAGATTACATCATCCGCCACAACATGGAGGATTTTGCGCAGGTCGGTTTCATCGGCAAAGGTGTCCACAACCATACCGCCAAGTGGTAAATAAAAATTTACACATATTTCAGAGTCCAATCATATTTCGGACTCTGATTTTCTGTTTTTCACAATACGCAGAAGGATGAACGCAGTTATCGGGAATATGACCGCCGACAGTATGCCGACCTTCATCGCCGAATCACCGCCGACTTTACCGGAAATAAGTCCGATCAGGCTCGGACCGCCCGCGCATCCGATGTCTCCGGCGAGTGCGAGAAGCGCGAACATCGAAGTGCCGCCCTGCGGAAGTTTGCGAGTTGCGAGACTGAGCGTGCCCGGCCAAGAAATTCCGACAAAAATTCCGATGATTGCGCATCCTATCAGACTGACGACCGGTATCGGCGCGGCGAACGTCAGCACGTAGCCGCAGATCATTCCGAGTGCGCATATCGACATGACACGATTTAGATCAAGTTTAGCCCCGAATGCGCCATAAAACGTTCTCGAAATAGCCATCATTAGTCCAAACATACACGGACCGAGCAGATCTCCGAGCGTTTTCGATACGCCGAGTCCGTTTTCGGCGAAAAGCGAAGCCCACTGCGCAATTGATTGTTCTGCCGCTCCGGCGCAAACCATTAGCAAAAGAAACAATCTGAAATCGAACAATTTGAACAATTCACTGATCGAAACGGTCTCGCGACCTTCTGAATAGCTGTTTATCGGCACGAAAATGAACGAAATACAGTTTAATGCCGGGATCAACGCCCATAGAAATGCCAGATACTTCCAGTTTTCAACGCCGACGGTTGTAAAATACAGTGTAGAAAGCAGCACTATCGCGAGATGCCCCCAACAATAAAATGAATGGAGTAGACTCATTGCCGAGGATTTTTCATCAGTCGGAAGTGCTTCTACAATCGGTGAAGCAAGCACTTCGATAAATCCACTGCCGAGCGCGCAGAAGACGGTCGCGACCATAATTCCGACAAACGGCGGCATAATATATGGAAATATACCCAATCCGGCTATACCCAATGCGGAAAATATGTGTGCAATGATGATTCCGCGCCGATAGCCAATCTTATCCGCATAGCCCGCGCCGAGAATATCGACAATCATTTGTATTACAAAATTAAAGCTAACGAGCAATGTGATCTGTTCGAGCGAGATCTCAAACTCACGCGAATAGGTCGCAAAAAGCAGAGGCGAAAAATTGTTCACAATTGATTGTATGAAAAAACATACATAACAGGAAATCAATGTGTTTTTGTAAGTAAATTTCATGGTATTTTTTTGGCAAAAATATCCTTTCTATGTAAT